>NZ_APIO01000003.1:0-57010 GCF_000408945.1 Pseudomonas sp. G5(2012) | reverse complement strand
CCTGCGTTCGGCCATCGTGGTTTAACGGGGCGCCTGCGATCAAAAACAAAAGCGAGGCGGCCTTAAAGCCGACCTGACTGTTACGGGTGTACCTGGATCCCCTGTGGGAGCCTGCTCGCGATGACTGAGTGTCAGACGACATCGATGTTGCCTTTCGCACCGCTATCGCGAGCAGGCTCGCTCCCACAGGGTTTTTGTATCGTTTGACTGTTCGCGATCCCCGTCAAAAACCGCTATCTTCGCCGCCATTCGAAATGAGGCGAGCATGGGCTATCTACTTTTTGTCACGCTGATCCAGGCGTTTTCCTTCAGTTTGATCGGCGAGTACCTGGCCGGTCATGTCGACAGCTACTTTGCGGTGCTGATACGCGTGCTGTTGGCGGGGCTGGTGTTTATCCCGCTGACCCGCTGGCGTTCGGTGGAACCGGCCTTCATGCGCGGCATGTTGCTGATCGGCGCACTGCAATTCGGTGTGACGTACGTCTGCCTGTACCTGAGCTTTCGCGTGCTGACGGTGCCGGAAGTGCTACTGTTCACCATCCTCACGCCGCTGCACGTGACCCTGATCGAAGACGCATTGAACCGTCGCTTCAACCCCTGGGCCCTGATCGCGGCACTGGTGGCGGTGGCGGGGGCCGCGGTGATTCGCTTCGACCGGATCAACCCGGACTTCTTCATGGGTTTCCTGCTGCTGCAACTGGCCAACTTCACCTACGCCGCCGGGCAGGTGCTCTACAAACATCTGGTCGCACGTCACCCCAGCGACTTGCCACATTACCGGCGTTTTGGCTATTTCTACCTGGGGGCATTGGCGGTGGCATTGCCGGCGTTCCTGCTGTTCGGCAAACAGAACTTCCTGCCTGAAGCACCGCTGCAATGGGCGGTGCTGTTGTTCCTCGGCCTGGTCTCGACCGCGCTGGGGCTGTACTGGTGGAACAAGGGCGCATGCCTGGTGAATGGCGGGACGCTGGCGGTGATGAACAACCTGCATGTGCCGGTGGGGCTGCTGATCAACCTGCTTATCTGGAATCAGCATGAAGAATTGGGACGATTATTGCTCGGTGGTTCGGTGATCTTGATGGCGGTGTGGATCAGCCGGCTGGGTGTACGCCAACCAGCCATCGCGCACTGATCCGTCGGCTTGCGCAAACGGCCGTCTATCATTCTAGCGTGCGCCTTTAAATCGACCGATTGAGAAAATAGAACGTCGATGTTTTTTTATAAGGCACTGTATGTGGCGCGTCCAAGGAGTCGAGCGCACACAAACTCAACAATTACCGGATTTCCGCCGAGCGTAGGTGAGACAAGAAAATGGCCAAAGCTGCCGATGTGGTTGTGCAATGCCTGGAAAGTGAAGGCGTCGAGTATGTATTCGGCATTCCCGGCGAGGAAAACCTTGACCTGCTTGAATCCCTACGCAAGTCGACGATCAAGCTTGTGCTGACGCGTCACGAGCAATCCGCCGGCTTCATGGCCGCCACCTACGGCCGCCTCACGGGTAAGACTGGCGTCAGTCTTTCCACCCTCGGCCCTGGTGCAACGAATTTGGTGACTGCCAGCGCGTACGCCTACCTGGGCGGCATGCCCATGATGATGATTACGGGTCAGAAGCCGATCAAGAAGTCCAAGCAAGGCCGTTTTCAGATCATTGACGTCTGCGGCATGATGGCGCCGATCACCAAGTACACCCACCAGTTCGCCTCGGCAGACAATATCCCGGCGCGGATGCGTGAAGCGTTTCGTCTCGCTGAAGAGGAGAAGCCCGGAGCCGTCCACTTGGAACTGCCGGAAGATATCGCCGCCGAGCAAACCGATAGCATGCCGATGCCGCGGAGCCTGCATCGCCGTCCATTGGCCGAGCACAAGGCTGTCGAGGCCGCCGTCGAGAAGTTGCAGAACGCTCGCAGTCCAATCCTGGTGATTGGCGCAGGTGCCAACCGCAAGATGACTGCCAAGGTTTTGAAGCAACTGATCGACGATACCGGCATTCCCTTTATCACCACCCAGATGGGCAAGGGCGTGGTTGATGAGCGCCACCCGCGCTTTCTCGGCAATGCCGCGTTGTCGTCGGGAGACTTCGTGCACCGCGCCGTCGAGGCTGCCGACCTGATTGTCAACATCGGCCACGATGTGATCGAGAAGCCGCCATTCTTCATGGTGCGTGGCGGCACCGAAGTCATCCACATCAACTTCCGCTCTGCTGAAGTCGATGCCGTGTATTTCCCGCAGATTGAAGTCATTGGCGATATCGCCAACGCCGTCTGGCAGATCGGCGAAGCGCTGAACGATACCAGCCATTGGGATTTCACACGGCTGATGGCGATTCGTGATGCGAACGAAGCCCAGATCATCGAAGGGGCGGACGACAACAGGTTCCCGGTCTACCCACAGCGCCTGGTTGCCGACATTCGTCGCGTGTTGCCTTCTGAAGGTATCGTTGCCCTGGACAATGGCATCTACAAGATCTGGTTTGCCCGCAACTACAAGGCTCACAAGCCCAACACCGTGCTGCTGGACAACGCGCTGGCGACCATGGGGGCAGGGCTGCCTTCGGCCATGGCCGCGCATTTGGTGTACCCGGATCGTCCGGTGATCTCCGTGTGTGGGGACGGCGGCTTCATGATGAACAGCCAGGAGTTGGAGACAGCGGTTCGCCTGAACATGAATTTGACCGTGGTGATCCTGCGGGACGACGGCTACGGCATGATTCGCTGGAAGCAGGCGAACATGGGTTTTACCGATTTCGGCCTGGATTACGGTAACCCGGACTTCGTTAAGTACGCCGAGGCCTATGGCGCCAATGGCCACCGCGTGGAGAGCGCCGAGGGTTTCCTGCCGCTGCTGGAACACTGTGTCAAGACACCTGGTGTGCATGTGATCGACTGTCCTGTCGATTACAGCGAAAACGACCGCATCCTGAACATGGAGTTGCGCCAGCGTAGCGCGGCCATTTGATTTCGCAGCAAGATTTTTTGACGAGCTGGTATACCTGATCGCGAGCATAGGCGGGCGCAGGCTGAAGCATTGAAGTCCTGGCAGGTGCAAATACAAAAGGGCCCTTCAAGGGCCCTTTTGGCGTACGCGTCGTCTGAACTCAATGGCCAATCAAGCCTGGCGCGCTGCCATTGCCGAGTAGCTGTTCATCAGGTTGCGGTAGTTCGGGATGCGCTGGGACAGCAGGTTGCCCAGGCCTTCAATGTCGTTGCGCCAGTCACCCTGCAATTCGCAAGCGACCGAGAACCAGTTCATCATTTGCGCCCCGGCCTGGGTCATACGGTTCCAGGCTGCCTGTTGTACGGTGGTGTTGAAGGTGCCGGAAGAATCAGTGACTACGAACACTTCAAACCCTTCTGCGAGGGCAGACAACGTTGGGAAGGTCACGCAGACGTCAGTCACCACACCGGCGATGATCAGTTGCTTGCGACCGGTCGCCTTGATGGCCTTGACGAAGTCTTCGTTGTCCCAGGCGTTGATCTGGCCAGGTCGGGCTATGTAGGGCGCGTCCGGGAACATTTCCTTGAGTTCGGGTACCAGTGGGCCATTGGGGCCTTGTTCAAAGCTGGTGGTGAGGATGGTGGGTAGCTCGAAGAATTTTGCCACGTCGGCCAGTGCCAGTACGTTGTTCTTGAACTCGTTGGGCGAAAAGTCTTGAACCAGGGAAATCAGGCCAGTCTGGTGGTCAATCAACAAAACTACGGCGTCGTCTTTGTTCAGGCGGTTGTAGGTAGCGTTGCTCATGATGAAATCCTTTCGAGGTAGGTGAGTGGCGTCGTTCAACATGAGCACAGATTAGGGTTTGCGATGAGGCAGAAAAAGCCGGTGAAAAGCGTTTAACTGTCAACCTGGAAGAGACAATCTGGACAGGGTTTGCGTTGCTACATAACGTGTTTTTCGGCCTCCGGCATGTGGCTCGCGCCCAGCACCGCTGGCAACAGCCCGGCCCGCAAATCCCCGCCACTCGGCTGCTGATAAAGGCTCAAGCCAAACTCCGGCAACACCGCCAGCAGGTAATCGAAAATATCCCCCTGGATCCGCTCGTAATCGGCCCACGCCGTGGTGCGGGTGAAGCAGTAGATTTCCAGCGGAATACCTTGGGCCGTGGTCTGCATTTGTCGAACCATGCAGGTCATATTCGGCTGAATCTCTGGGTGACTCTTGAGATACGCCAGCGCATAAGCGCGAAATGTGCCGATATTGGTCATGCGCCGGCGGTTGGCCGACATCGCCGCGACATTGCCCTGGGCTTCGTTCCAGGCCTTGAGTTCGGCCTGTTTACGGCTGATGTAGTCGGTCAGCAGGTGTACCTGGGACAGCCTCAGTTCCTCGTCATCGCGGATGAACCGCACGCCACTGGCGTCGATGAACAGGCTGCGCTTGATCCGCCGGCCGCCGGACTGCTGCATGCCGCGCCAGTTCTTGAATGATTCGGACATCAGGCGCCAGGTCGGGATCGAAACGATGGTCTTGTCGAAATTCTGCACCTTGACCGTATGCAGCGTGATGTCGACGACATCGCCATCGGCACCGACCTGTGGCATCTCGATCCAGTCGCCGACCCGTAGCATGTCGTTGCTGGTCAGCTGCACGCTGGCGACGAACGACAGCAGGGTGTCCTTGTAGACCAACAGGATTACCGCCGACATGGCGCCCAGGCCCGACAGCAGCAACAGCGGCGAACGGTCGATCAATGTGGCGACGATGATGATCGCGCCAAACACGTACAACACCATTTTCGCCAGTTGCACATAGCCCTTGATCGAGCGGGTGCGGGCGTGTTCGGTGCGGGCGTAGATGTCCAGCAGGGCATTGAGCAGGGCCGTGATCGACAGCAGCAGGAACAGAATGGTGAACGCCAGTGCCACGTTGCCGAGGAAGACCATCGCGGTTTTGCTCAGCTCAGGGACCAGGTGCAGGCCGAACTGGATGACCAGCGACGGTGTGATCTGTGCCAAGCGTTGGAACACCTTGTTGTGACGCAAGTCGTTGATCCAGTGCAGCGCCGGCTGGCGGCCGAGGATTTTGCTGGCGTGCAGGATCAGGTAGCGCGCCACTCGTCCGAGGACCAGGGCAATGACCAGCAACACCACCAGTGCCAGGCTGGCATGCACGAGCGGGTGCTGGTCAAGGGCACCCCAGAGGTCTTGGGCATTGAGCCAGAGCTGTTTGATATCCATGGGCAAAAACGATTCTTTAATGGGACACGGGGGACGATTAGAGCACTTAAGACGTTTTGTATGACCGTCGGTGACAAATCGGGCAATAAAAAAACCACTGTTTACCGCCTTTTGTACAAAGAAACTCGGCCTACGCGCTCGAAACCGGTAACCTATGCAGCTGTTTTTTTGTATTTCTTCGAGGTAGCACCCGTGTTTTCCGAATTCGCCTTGCACGAACGCCTGCTCAAAGCCGTGGCCGAGCTTAAATTTGTCGAGCCAACGCCAGTGCAAGCAGCGGCTATTCCGCTGGCGCTCCAAGGGCGTGACCTGCGGGTGACAGCGCAAACCGGTAGCGGCAAGACCGCTGCATTTGTCTTGCCGATCCTCAACCGCTTGATCGGCCCGGCCAAGATCCGTGTCAGCATCAAGACCCTGATCCTGCTGCCAACCCGCGAGCTGGCCCAACAAACCTTGAAAGAGGTTGAACGCTTCGCGCAGTTCACCTTCATCAAGTCCGGCCTGATCACCGGCGGTGAAGACTTCAAGGTCCAGGCTGCCATGCTGCGCAAGGTGCCTGACATCCTGATCGGTACGCCGGGGCGGATGATTGAGCAACTGAACGCCGGTAACCTCGATTTGAAAGAAGTCGAAGTGCTGGTGCTCGACGAAGCCGACCGCATGCTCGACATGGGTTTCGCCGAAGACGTGCAGCGTCTGGTGGACGAGTGCACCAACCGCCAGCAGACCATGTTGTTCTCCGCCACCACCGGTGGTTCTGGCTTGCGCGAGATGGTCGCCAAGGTGTTGAACAACCCTGAGCACCTGCAGCTCAACGCGGTCAGCCAGCTGAACGAGACCACCCGTCAGCAAATCATCACCGCTGACCACAACCAGCACAAAGAACAGATCGTCAACTGGCTGCTGGCCAATGAGACCTACCAGAAGGCCATCGTCTTCACCAACACCCGGGCCATGGCCGACCGCATCTATGGCCGCCTGGTAGCCCAGGAATACAAGGCGTTCGTGCTGCACGGCGACAAGGACCAGAAGGATCGCAAACTGGCGATCGACCGTCTGAAGCAGGGTGGGGTGAAAATCCTCGTGGCTACCGACGTTGCCGCTCGCGGCCTGGACGTGGACGGCCTGGACCTGGTGATCAACTTCGACATGCCGCGCAGCGGCGACGAATACGTACACCGTATCGGTCGTACTGGCCGCGCCGGCAACGATGGCCTGGCCATCTCGCTGATCTGCCACGGCGACTGGAACCTGATGTCGAGCATCGAGCGCTACCTCAAGCAGAGCTTCGAGCGTCGCACCATCAAGGAAGTCAAAGGCGCTTACGGCGGACCGAAAAAGGTCAAGGCCTCCGGCAAGGCTGTCGGCGTGAAGAAGAAAAAGACCGACGCCAAGGGCGACAAGAAAAAAGTCGCCGCCAAGACTCCAACCAAGCGCAAGAGCGTCAACCGGCCCAAGAGCGACTCTCTGGTCAGCAAAGACGGAATGGCCCCGCTCAAGCGTCGCAAGCCAGAAGCGCCGGCCGCTGAATAAGCGCTTCGGCTAGCTCAATAAAACCCGGACAGTGTCCGGGTTTTTTACATCAAAAGATCGCAGCCTGCGGCAGCTCCTACACCAAATCACCGGTAGGAGCTGCCGCAGGCTGCGATCTTTTGATTTTTTGATCTATTGATCTTTAGCTTTCCGCTTTCTTCTCTGCGGTACCCAGTTCCTTTAGCCGCTGATCGATCAACTGGCACTTGTCCGGCAAATCCTTGGAAGCAGTGCCCAGATCCATCTTCTGCAACTCGTCGTTGATCTCCTTGGCCTTGGCCGGGTTCTGCTCGGTGAGCTTGGTGACTTCCTTGGCCAGCTGTTCGCGCTTGAGAGTGGCCTCCTCCGGGGTGCAGGCCCAGGCGGGCAGGGCGCAGGCGGGCAGGGCGCAGGCGAGGGTAGTGGCGAGGGTGAGTTTCAGCAGGATTTTCATCTGTCGGGCCTCGGTTCCGGTTAAGGCGGGTTAACCGGTTGAGGCTTGCAGCAGGGAAAAAGTTCACCCTCATCCCCCATGGCAGCAGCTCGTCGGTGCTTTATCCTCATACCGATCATGATGTCGCACCCAATCCATGATTTCATCTTCGTTGCGTCCCTTGGGCGTCAGGTCGAGGTAGTTGTAGGTCCCTACCAGCAGGTCCAGCCCTCGGGCATAAGTGGAGTAGGTGTGGAAAATCTCGCCGGTGTCGTTGCGATAAAACACACTGAGGCCGGGAAGCTCTTCTTCCGAACCGTCGGTTTTTTCGTAGTTGTAGGTGGCCCTTCCGGCGGCGACGTCTTCGGGGCGGGCCGTCACACCGAAGTCATAATTGAAATCACAGCCTTCGGACGACACCCAGTCGAATTTCCAGCCCATGCGCCGCCTGAACGCCTGGAACTGGGCGAACGGTGCGTGGGATACCGCCACCACAGAGACATCGTGGTGCGCCAGATGCTGGTTGGCCCCATCGATGTGGTCGGACAGGAAGGAGCAACCTGGACAGCCCTCGTCCCAGCCGTCGGCGAACATGAAATGGTAAATGATCAATTGGCTACGGCCACCGAACAGGTCGGCGAGTTTCAGTTCACCGTCAGGCCCCTGGAAGTGGTAGTCCTTGTCGATTTTCACCCAGGGCAAGGCGCGGCGCTCTGCGCTGAGCCTGTCCCGCTCCTTGGTGAAGGCTTTTTCATGGGCCAGGTGTTGTTTGCGCGCGGCGAGCCATTCTTCCCGCGACACAACGGGGTGGTTCTGAATATTCATTTGGCTTTCTCCTGCGTGATGCGGGGAGGCGACTTACACAGCCTAGTCGTTTGACGTACCGGTAAATCGACATACCGTCGGTCGGTAGCGGTATGGAAACTCGGGCTGAACGGCTGCCGTGCTCTTTTGTCACAACTATGAAGACCCTCTCACTCACGGCTACCGGAGGTTGATTCAGGATGATGACTTATAACTGGGATTTGATTGAGCGCTTACTGCATGAAGTGCAGAACGGTGACTCCAGCTTTACCCCGCGCCACTACGCCGAACAGTACGCCGCTCAGAAAGCCGCTGAAGGTGAGCAGCCTGAAAACCTGGACCACCTGAAGGCGGTGGCCGGCGAGTATGAAAAGTTACTGTTAATGCGCGGTTATATCGAGCCGCGGCCCGAAGAGCAGGGCGGTACTGGTTCGAACTACATTTTAACGATGCGTGGTTCGAGGCTGTTGAGCCTGATTGACAGCAGTATTCCGGGCGATGAGCATCCGCGTCAGGTGCTGGACGAGCAGGAGGACGCATTAAACGAATTGACGTTTGATGAAGTGGCTTCCAAAGCGCAGATTGCCTGATTGTATTTAATGCTCCTGTGGGAGCGAGCTGGCTCGCTCCCACGATGTATACGTGGCATTCAACCTGATCTGAGACACTTCAAATCACTGAAATCCTTCTTCACGCCCTCGATCTTCGTCAACAAACGCTCACGTTGTTGTGGCGTACTTTGCGCCATCAAATCCACAAACAGCGCCCGCGCTTGGGCTTCGGTGTTGGCGAAGGCCTGTCGATAGGCGGGTGTCCATAAGCTTTCGCGGTTGACCAGGAGCGTCTCGATTCGCTGTGGGAATTGTGGTGCCTGGCGCTGCGCCACGGCGGCACTGAACTGTTTCTGCCAGTGGACGCGGTTGGCAATCCACTCGGTGTTCTGGTCGCCCAAGGCATTCGACCAGGCCATGACTCGCTGTTGTTGCGAGGGGCCGAGTGGTCCGAGCCATTCATTCAGGCGCTTCACCATGCGCTCGCCACGCTGTTTTATCTGCTGGTCCAGCGGTGGTTTCACGTATCGCTCCTGGCGCTTGCGCTGGTCCTTGGCGAAGGCCTCGTTCATTTCCGCGACCTGATTGTCGTCCAGGCCTTGCAGCAATTCGATGGCTGACGGGGTGATTTCCCGGGCTGTTTCGGCAATCGCTTTTTCGGCTTCCGCCGTGCGCGCCTTCAGCGCGTCATCGGTGACCTGATTGGTCGCGATCATGGTCTGCAAGCGGTCCAGCCAGTCGAGATAACCCGGCATTTGTGTCGTGCAATGCCAGCTCAGGTGTTCCTTCAGGCGTTCATTGAGCCAGCTTTTCTGCTCGCCGTTCATGTCCAGGTAATCGCTGAGCGTCCAGGGAATGATCACGTCGAGGTTGCGATAAGCCAGGCCCATGCGGTTGCACGCGCCGAGGGCGAGGGTGAACATGAGCACAAAGGCAATGTGTTTGATCCAGCGTGACATGGGCGAATCCTTGCGAAGCCTGGTTTCTGGCGCTGATTCTCATCTGAACGCGCAATGAACCCGGCAGTTCAGCCCATCAGTAGAAGGTGTGTTCGGCCTTGAGGGTGAGGAGTGCGTCGCACTGGCTGTTTTGCCCGGTATAGGCTGAACAATAGCTGCCGCTGAGGCTGGAATCGCTATAGATTAAATCGAGGTCGATGCCCATGAACGGTCGGGACAGTTTTACCGACCAATCGGTGAAGCTGCCGACATACCCACCGTCCACGGCGACCGGCGTGTTCAACTGATGGGTGGTGTATTTCATGCTGACGCCGATGCCGAACGGCTGGTTGCCGCGCAGGTCGGCAAACAGCGTGCTGTTCTGCTTGTCTGGATCGTTGCTCAAGGCTGCGCCGAAGCGGCTGCCCAGCAGGGTCAGGCCACCGAAGATTTCCTGGCTGTCGAGGGTCGCAACTTCGGGGTAGCTGTAATGGATGATGCCCACTTCGTAGCCAAGGACCTGGTCGAAGGGTTGCTTGAAGCCCGCGTAAGAGTCGATTTCAAGGTTTTTTCCCGGGCTGATGCCCATGCTCGGCGACCATTGGCCGACGTAGAAACCGCTGTCATGGGTCAGGTCCAGGCCGCCATGGAACGAGCCGATGGCCGATGGCTTGACGAGGCCTTGGGCCATGCTGCGGCTGGGACTGCTCCCGAGCTTGAGGTCGAAATCCCCCAACTCGCGTTGAAAGATTTGCCCGTGCACCGCTTGGCTCGCCAGCAGGCCGCCGAGCAGCAAGGATAAAAAAGAAGGTGTGCGCATGCGTCACTCCATGAACCGCGGACAGGCTAAGGCCTGCTGAAACGCTTGATCTAGACGCGTGCAAGGATACCGACGAATAATGAGCCGCGTAGGCCGTTCGTCGATTTTTACAAGAAAGGAGGGTCAGGCGAGGATGTTGCCAGGTTCCAGTCCAAGCGCTTCGAAGCTCAAAGCGCTTAGGGACCAGGTGCAGCGCAGGCTATTACTTCTTGCCCAGGGTGATCTGCTTGGATGGGCCGAACGACTGGCCGCTGACACCTTTGGCAATTTGCTGGATTTCACCACCGGATTTGAGGAACGCAGCGATCTGGTTGTTGATCGATTCGCTGGTTTCGACGGCTGGAGCTGGCTTTGCTTTGCTGTTGGATGCTTTTACGCGCATGGCGGCCATTAACCTGTAGAAAATTAACTTGGCCAGGCATCGTACAGGATTAACTGCCTATTTGCTTGGCAAATATCCGCTGGGGCACATTGAGCGGGGGGCCATAATTGGCAAGTTGTATTTTGAAATATCGCCCTAAGCCGCTGTTTTAACTAAGAACCTGGTGAAAATAGAGCGTTTTCGCCTTGGGCGGGCGACAAGGACAATCGCCGCTCCGGTCTGACGAGCGGCGGCCAGAAAATGGCAAAACCGGGAAAAACTAAGGCTTTGCAGGGAATTTCTGGCGCCATCGGGCTGACTGGCGATCCTGGCCGCTAAAACCGGGTAGAATGCCGCCACGCAATGAGGGTATTGGACATGGCTTTAGTCGGGCGTTACAACAGTTTGCAAGTAGTTAAACACACTAACTTCGGTTTATATCTGGACGGTGGCGCGGATGGCGAAATCCTGTTGCCTAATCGTTATATTCCAAAAGATATTCCCAGTGAAGATGAAGACTGGCTAAACGTTTTTGTTTATCTGGACAGCGATGACAAACTCATCGCAACGACTGAAAAGCCGAAAGTTCAAGTCGGTGAATTTGCCAGTTTGAAAGTTGTGGAAGTCAACAGCATTGGCGTATTCCTGGATTGGGGGCTGCCCAAAGACCTGCTGCTGCCGTATTCGGAAGAAAAACGCCAGATGACGGCCGGGGAATACGCCGTGGTGCATGTCTACCTCGACAAGCATACCCGTCGCATTACGGCGACCGCGCGCCTGGATCGGTACCTGGACAAGACGCCCGCCAACTACACCCCAGGCCAGGAAGTTGACTTGCTGGTGGCCGAAGCCACCGACATGGGTTTCAAGGCCATCATTAACAACAAGCACTGGGGCCTGATTCACAAGAACGAAATCTTCAAGTTCATGCGCGCTGGCAAGGAAGAGAAGGGCTTCATCAAGGAAGTTCGTAGCGACGGCAAGATCAGCCTGAGCCTGCAGCCCGTAGGCGTCGAAGCGGCCAGTAGCCTGAACTCCAAGATCCTCGCCAAGTTACGCGAGAACAACGGCAGCCTGGCAGTCAGCGACAAAAGCGATCCGACCCTGATCAGCAGCATGTTCGGCGTCAGCAAGGGCAACTTCAAAAAGGCTATCGGCGCGTTGTACAAGAACGGCCAGATCGTGATTCATGCCGATCGTATCGAATTGAGCTGAGTCGCCCATGTGCTTTGATGTCGAGGTATCAGGGTGAGCGCCACCCGGCGCAGCGCCGATGGATTTGCCCTGCAAGTGATGGTGGGGTTGTGCCTGGTCTGGGGCATCCAGCAGGTGATGATCAAGTGGGCGGCGCCCGATATTGCGCCGGTCATGCAGGCAGCAGGGCGTTCGGGAATGTCCGCGCTGCTGGTGGGGTTGTTGATCTGCTGGAAGGGTGGCTGGGATCAGGTAGGCGCCACCTGGCGTGGCGGGCTGTTGGCCGGGGCCTTGTTTGGCCTGGAGTTCCTGTTCATTTCCGAAGGCCTGCAATTGACCACGGCGGCGCACATGTCGGTGTTCCTCTACACCGCGCCGATTTTTACGGCGTTGGGCGTGCACTGGTTGCTGCCGAGTGAGCGTCTGCGGCCTGTGCAATGGCTGGGCATTTTCCTGGCCTTCGTCGGGATCGGCATTGCGTTTGCTGCAGGGGTGTCCTGGGATAACCTCGATCGCCGCATGTTGCTGGGCGATGCGTTGGGGGTACTGGCGGGGGCTTGCTGGGGGGCGACCACTGTGGTGGTGCGCGCGTCGCGTCTGTCGGAGGCGCCGGTGACCCTGACTTTGTTTTACCAGTTGATCGTCGGTTTTGTCGGCCTGCTGCTGATTGCATTGCTCAGCGGCCAGATTACCCATGTCAGCTTGACCGGCGTCGCGCTGGCCAGTGTGCTGTTCCAGGGCATCGTGGTGTCGTTCTTCAGCTATCTGGTCTGGTTCTGGTTGCTGCGCCGTTATCTGGCGGCCAACCTCGCGGTTTTTTCATTCATGACGCCCTTGTTTGGCGTCACGTTCGGGGTTGTCCTGCTGGGGGAGGCGCTGAGCCTCAACTTCGTCATCGGTGCCGTGCTGGTGTTGCTGGGGATTACCTTCGTCAGCGCTGAACAGTGGGTACGTCGCCGGTTGCGCAGGGTCCTTGGGCAGGCTTGAACGGCTGGCATGCAGGCCGCCCGCGGTCTGTGATGCGCCAAGATGAAGTCAGGCCGTCGGATTGTGATCCATTCAGTAACAGATCGTTGTGATGTTCGACGAGCATTGCTCGACACTTCGGACTATTATCAGTGCGAAGCGGCTACAGAATTCCGGTCGCCCGGCACTACCCTGAAGGGGGCATCATGAAAGAGAAAATTCAAAACTGGCTGCACGACTTGGGTGTTGCACTCGGTTTGATCGAACCGCCTCTGCAACCTGTGCCTATTCGCACCGACGACGAACAGCGCCGACGCCAGCAGCGTCGCCGGTAATCGCGACGCCGTCTTTGCAGCAGCAGCCAAGGGCTGCTGCTCGCTGCTCCATGCGCAGTGATGCGTGCAGGAAGATCGGCCAGGTCAATGCCGACCGATCTCCATCAAGAACCGGCTCAAGTCGTTCGCCGTCCTGGCGGTCTTGAGCATCTGGTCTTCCTCGGCGGTGAAAGCCGTCAAGCCAAGTTCGTCTTCGAGATGGAAGATCAAGTCTTCGATATCCGCTTTATCCAATCCCAACTGCGCCAGGCTGGCGTTGTCGTCGAAGTCAACCTGGCCTTCCAGCAGGCGGCTGATGAATTGATGTACAGCGGCACGCACGGCAGCTTTCTTCATGGCAGGTCTTCTACGATTGTGTCCGTGCTGGTTGTTCCTGAGGTTGAGTACAGCAGGCTTCAGGCGTGTGAGCGCTGCCACTGGTCAATCATGTGCCGCAGATGGTCCCCGGAAAAACTGCCGAAGTGCCCGCCATGTACCGTACGGATCGGCAGGGCGCGCAAGCGCTGCAGGCTGCGTGCGTAATCATCGAGGTTGGAGTGGTAGGCGTCTTCGATCAACGGCCCATCGTAGATGATGTCGCCGCTGAACAGGGTCTCGGTGGCCGCTTCGTACAGGCTGATGCCGCCAGGGGAGTGGCCGGGGGTGTGCAGCACTTGCAAGACCCGATTACCCAGGTCCAGTACGTCGCCTTCGTCGATCGTGGCGGTGGCCGGTGCAGCCTTGACCCGGTACTCGGCGTAGCACAATGGGCAGTCGGGGTGCGCTTCGAACATGTCATCGCCGACAAAGGCTTTGCTCAAGTCATTTTCGCCGTCCGGCGCGGCGAGGATATCCGCTTCGGCCGGGTGCACCAGGCGCTCGGCGAATTCGTGATGCCCGGCAATGTGGTCGAAATGGCAGTGACTGGCCACTGCCACCAAGGGTCGCTCGGTAATCCACGGCAGTTGTTCGCGCAGGCTGACCAGCCCCGAGCCGCTGTCGAGTAGCAGGTCTTTGTCGCGGCCTTGTATGTGCCAGAGGTTGCAGCGATAGAAGGGGCGAATGTAAGGCTCGTGAATCAGGCGGATGCCATCACTGAGCTGTTTGACTTCGAACCAGTGATCGCGGCTGACGATCTTCATGGGCAGTTTCCTTCAGGCGAAAAAAAACGAGTGTGGCAACCGACGCCACACTCGTCGAAGAAAGCATCAAGTCGTTATGTTTCAGCTTAGGCGGCGCTTGCCTGCATCGCGGGGCGAGGGGACAACAGGCTGACCACCACGAAGCTCACCAGGCTGACACCGAGGCTGTAGTAGATCGGCGTGTTGGCATCCATTCCGTCCTTGAACATGAAGACCAGGGCGGTGATAAACCCCAGTGCCATGGCGGTGATTGCCCCTGCCGTGGTGGCGCGTTTCCAGAAAATTGCCCCCATTAGTGGGATCAGCATGCCGCCTACCAGCAGGTTATAGGCCAGGGTCAGGGCGCTGATGACGTCATTCACGACCAGGGCGATACCCAGCACTACAATTCCGGTCAACAGGGTGAACAGGCGGTTGATGGTGACGTTCGACTGTTTGCCACCACGCAGTTTCGGCAGCAGGTCTTCGGTCAGGGTGGTGGATGCGGCAAGCAGGCCGGCGCTGGCGGTGGACATCATGGCTGCCAGGGCAGCGGCGATCACCAGGCCACGGATGCCGTCCGGCAGCGAGACTTTGACGATAGCGGCAAAGGCGTTGTTGACATTATCCAGGTCCGGGATCAAAACGTGTGCGGCCATACCGATCAGTGCGCACACCAGGCCGTAGATGACGCAGTAGATACCGGCCGAAGTGCCGGCATACTTCGCTACTTTTTCGCTGCGAGCGGTGAACACCCGTTGCCAGATGTCCTGGCCGATCAGGATGCCGAAGAAGTAGATCATGAAATAAGTGATGATGGTGTCCCAGCCAATGCTGGTGAAGCTGAAGCTGGCGGCCGGCAGTTGCGCGACCAGTTGGTCCCAGCCACCGACACGGTACAGGCAGATCGGCAGCAGCAGGAACATCAAGCCGACGGTCTGGATGCCGAACTGTACGATGTCGGTCAGGGTCAGCGACCACATGCCGCCAATGGTCGAGTAGATCACGACGATGCCACCACCCAGCAGCACGGATATCCAGAATGGCAGGTCGAACAACACCTGCAGCACCGTGCCGATGGCCAGGATCGAAGTCACGCCGATCATCAGGGCATAGGCCAGCATGATGGTCGCGCTGGCGGTACGGGCCATTGGGTTATAGCGTTTCTCCAGCACTTGGGTGACGGTGAACACTTTGAGTTTCAGCAAAGGTTTGGCAAGGAACAGGTTCAGCGCGATGATCCCGCAACCCAGTGCAGCGCAGAGCCAGAAGCCAGAGATGCCATGTACGTAGCCCAAACGCACGGTGCCAACTGTGGACGCGCCGCCGAGGACGGTGGCGGCCATGGTGCCCATGTACAGGCTCGGGCCGAGGTTACGACCGGCAACCAGGTAGTCTTCGTGGGTCTTGGCCTTGCGCATGCCGTAATAGCCGAGTATCAGCATCGCGGCGGCGTAGATGAGTACGACGAATAAATCCAAAGCCATTGTGGCGTGTCTCCGATTGTCTTTTTTATGTGAAACAAAAGCGTTTCTGTGGGGCTGCTTTCTGTGGGAGCGAGCCTGCTCGCGAAAGCGGTCAGTCAGTCACATTAATGTTGGATGTGCCGTCGTCTTCGCGAGCAGGCTCGCTCCCACAGGTGGACCGATGTCAGGCGGGCTGACGAATTTCGGGTTTGAGCGTGGTGTTGATGCTCTTGCTGCGTGAATCATTGGGTCCGAACACCGCGCTCGATTCCGGGAACAGGCTCAGCAGCGCCAGGTACACCAGCGAGGCCAGGCCCAAGGTGACCGGCAGGCTGATGTCGATACCGCCAGCCATTTCGCCCAGTGGTCCGACGAATTGCCCCGGCAGGTTCACGAAGCACAGGCCGACAGCCGCGCTCGGGATCCAGGCACCCAGGCCACGCCAGTTCCAGCCGTGGGTGAACCAGTAGCGGCCACCTTTCTCGCCACGGGTAAACACTTGCAGGTCATCCGGGCAGTAGAAGCCGCGACGCACCAGCAGGCCGATGATCATGATCACCATCCAGGGGGTGGTGCAGGTGATGATCAGCACGGCGAAGGTCGAGACGCTCTGCACCAGGTTCGCCGCGAAGCGACCGATGAAGATGAAGGCAATCGACATCACACCGATCAGCAGCGTGGCCTTGACCCGCGACAGTACCCGGGGGAACACGCTGGACATGTCCAGGCCAGTGCCGTACAGCGAAGTCGTACCCGTGGACATGCCGCCGATCACCGCAATCAGGCAGACAGGCAGGAAGAACCAGCTCGGCGATACCGCCAGCAAGCCGCCGACATAGTTGTTGGCTGCGATGTAGTCCGGTGCCTTGATCGCTACGATGGTGGCGGTGGTCAGGCCGAACAGGAACGGGATGAAGGTCGCGATCTGCGAAATCACCACCGCTGCCATGATCCGGCGCTTGGAGGTCTCACGCGGAATGTAGCGCGACCAGTCGCCCAGGAACGCCCCGAAGGAGATCGGGTTGCTCATGGCCACCAGCGCGGCGCCGATAAACGCCGCCCAGAAACCCGGTTGTCCCATGTTCACGGTGCCGGCGTAGTTAACATCGAAGGGACCTGCGAACGCGAAAACGCCCAGCAGGAACAACAGGCTGGCGCTCCACACTGCGATCTTGTTGACCCATAGCAGGAAACGGAAACCATAGATGCACACGGTCAGCACCAGGATCGCGAACAGACCGTAGGCCAGGCCCAGGGTCAGGTCGGTTTCCGGCAGGCCGATCAGGCGCTTGGCGCCACCGATCAGCGCATCACCCGAACTCCATACCGACAGCGAGAAGAAGGCGATGGCGGTCAGCAGCGACAGGAACGAACCGACGATCCGCCCGTGCACACCGAAGTGCGCTCCGGAAGACACGGCGTTGTTGGTCCCGTTGATCGGGCCGAACAGGCCCATCGGCGCGAGGATCAGCGAACCCAGCAACACGCCCAGCACAATCGCCAGCACGCCCGCCTGAAAGGACAGGCCAAACAGCACCGGGAAGCTGCCAAGTACGGCGGTGGCAAAGGTGTTGGAACCCCCGAAGATCATCCGGAACAAGTCCGTCGGGCCTGCGGTGCGTTCGTTGTCGGGGATCTGTTCGACCCCGTGGGTTTCAATTTGCGTAAGGCTTTGGTCGTTGTTGTTGTTATTCATGATCTGCTCCGATCATAAAGGCGCGCTCATCGTGCGTGAGCGTCACCTGTGTTGGCTAAGGGGATGGCAGCCCTTCCGGCATCGCGGACAAATGTTCGTGGCAGGCCAGCCATAGGCCTTGTTGTTCTTGGCCAGACGCTTGTTTCCTGAAAACAATCGTCTCGCGCTCCTGGCTAAAGTGCTGCTCCCCTTGCATGCGCAGCTCGGTGGCCACGTCATGGATGAAAATCGCCGCGTCACCTTGCAGGCTGACGAAAGCGTTGCTCGAGGTGCATGAGAGCACCTCGAAGCCGTCCTCGGCGCGCCAGCTGTCCCACAATGCCTGGTAGGCATCGCGCGACAGCAGGGGCTGTTCGAGGGTGTAGAAGACGAAGCTGGCATCGGCGCTGAACGCGCCGAAGTAGGCTTCGCGATCGTTGCGGGCGAAGGCGGATACCAGATCGGCAGCCGCTTTCAATACCTGATCGCGTTCATTCATGACCGATACTCAGCGATGGACCACACCAGGCAGTACGCAGAGCATTTCGTACAGCAGGTTGGCGGCCAGCAGCGAGGTGTTGCCGGTGGTGTCGTAAGCGGGCGAGACTTCTACCAGATCGCAACCGACCAGGTCCAGGCCTTGGCAGCCACGAACGATCTCGATTGCCTGAATGGTCGTCAGGCCACCGATTTCCGGGGTGCCGGTGCCAGGTGCCCAGGCCGGGTCGATACCGTCGATGTCGAAGCTCAGGTACACCGGACCGCCGCCGACTTTCTCGCGCACTTCGGCCATCAGGGGGGCCAGGGATTTGTGCCAGCACTCTTCGGCCTGAACCACGCGGAAGCCCTGGTTGCGGCTCCAGTTGAAATCGTCAGCGGTGTAGCCCTGGGCGCGCAGACCGATCTGGACCACACGGTCCGGGTCGATCAGGCCTTCTTCGACGGCGCGACGGAACGTGGTTCCGTGGGCGATTTTCTCGCCGAACATGTGATCGTTCACATCGGCGTGGGCGTCGATGTGCACCAGGCCGACCTTGCCGTGCTTTTTATGGATGGCACGCAGGATCGGCAAGGTGATGGTGTGGTCGCCACCCAGCGTCAGGGGGATCACATCGTGTTCGAGGATATTGTCGTAGGATTCTTCGATGATCCGTACGGCATCCAGCAGGTTGAAGGTGTTGATCGCCACGTCGCCGATATCGGCAACCGACAGCGAATCGAAAGGCGCAGCGCCAGTGGCCATGTTGTACGGGCGAATCATCACCGATTCAGCGCGAATTTCGCGAGGCCCGAAGCGGGTGCCAGGGCGCAGGGAAGTACCGATGTCCAGCGGCACGCCGACAAAAGCGGCGTCCAGACCTGCAGCGGTCGGTACGTGGGGGAGTCGCATCATGGTGGCGATGCCGCCGAAGCGCGGCATTTCGTTGCCGCCCAGTGGTTGGTGAAGAATCTTGTCCACGGGTAAGGCCTCATCGTCGTTGTTTTATTTATTGGGTTTCGCCGTTCACGGAGGGCACGGGCGAACCTTGTGGCAGCGATTCTGCGAAATGTAGTGGCCGGGAAGAATCGCTACGGGCAAATACTTAGTTCAGATTTTTCTAAACTAATGGAAGTGGGAGAGATAGACTTCACAGGTTGAACGCCGCAACCCATGTGGGAGCGGGCTTGCTCGCGAAGGCGTCGTGTCAGTCGATATCAATGTTGCCTGATACACCGCCTTCGCGAGCAAGCCCGCTCCCACAGTTGATCTCCATCGCCATGAGCATCACGCGCTATTTTGTAATCGGAGCCCCCATGGCCAACGCTTTACCCGACCTGAAACTTTTGCGCATTTTCGTCAGCGTGGTCCGCCATCAGGGCTTCGCCAACGCCCAGCAAGAGCTCAACCTTTCGACGTCAGCCATCAGCACCTACATGAGCCAGCTCGAATCCGCCCTGGGGCTGGTGCTGTGTCATCGCGGCCGTGGCGGGTTCAGCCTGACCAGCAAGGGTGAGCTGTTTCATCAGGAAACCCTGCGTTTGCTAGGTGAGCTCGAAGGTTTCGAACAATACGCCGCCGCGCTCAAGGGCGAGTTGCGTGGCACGCTGAACCTGGGGGTGATCGACTCCACGGTCAGCGACAAAGCCTTGCCGTTCGCCGAAGCCATTGGCGCCTACAGCCAGGAGCACCCGGCGGTGCACTTGCACTTGTCGGTGATGAGCCCCTATGAACTGCAACTGGGTGTGCAGGACAACCGCCTCGACCTGGCCATCGGCGCGTTTTCCACGCGCATGAGCGGTCTGGTGTACATGCCGCTGTACCGCGAACAGCACTGGTTGTATTGCAGCACGCGGCACCCGTTGTTCAATGAACGGCGCATTCCCGAGCAAGTCATCACCCAGCAACGTATGGTCGGCCGAGGCTACTGGAGTCAGGCCGAGCTGGCCCGTCACGGCTTCAAGCACAGTGCCGCGACCGTGGAGAGTATGGAGGCGCAGCTGATTCTGGTGCTGTCCGGCGCCTACATCGGTTACTTGCCGGAACACTATGCCCAGGCGTGGGCCGACAAGGGTGACCTGCGTGTGTTGCTGCCGGCGACCTTCGGTTATCAGGCTCCGTTCTCGATGATCGTGCGCCGGGGGCGTAGTCGCGAGCCGTTGATCCAGACCTTTCGCGATTTGCTCAAAGCACAACTCAACCAGGCGTGAAGAAGATGCCGAGAATTCAATGCCCCCGCTGCCTGCGTCCTCAGAGCCATTGCCTGTGCCCGCTGATCCCCAGCCTCGACAGCCGCACCCGAGTGTTGCTGCTGCAACACCCGAGCGAAGTGAACCATGCGCTGAACACCGCGCGGTTGGCGGCGCTTGGGTTGAAGAACGCCGAGCTGATCGTCGGTGAGGTGTTCGAGGATCTGCCGAGGTTATTAAGTCAGACGGGCTATCAGGCGCGGTTGTTGTTTCCCGGCGAGGATGCGCATCCGATGCAGGCGTATACCGCATCCGATGAGCCGCTGTTGCTGGTGGTCCCGGACGGAACCTGGCGCAAGGCGCGCAAGATGTTGCACTTGAACCCGTTGCTGGCGGCGCTGCCCAGGGTAACCCTGGCCGAGGGTGGCGTGTCCCGCTATCGACTGCGCAAGGCGCCAGGGCCCGGGGCTTTGTCGACGGTGGAGGCGATAGTGCAGGCGCTGGAAACTCTAGAGGCGCCGACCTCGTTTGCGCCGTTGCTCAAGCCGTTTGAAGCACTGATCGAGGGGCAGATTGCGGCGATGGGGGAGGAGACTTTCCTACGCAATCACACTCACTGATTGTTCCCACGCAGAGCGTGGGAACGATCGTTAGCTAGCGCTCGCGCATCGCCTCGGTCCGTGCTTTCAGCACCGGTTTAAGCAGGTAGTCCAGCACCGTCTTTTCCCCGGTAATGATATCCACCGTCGCCACCATCCCCGGAATGATCAGCAATGGTTTCGCGTCCCCGCCAAGGTGGTTTTTATCGGTGCGCACCTGGATCAGGTAAAAGCTGTTGCCCTTGTCGTCGGTGATGGTGTCGGCACCGATCAATTCCAGCTTGGCACTCAGGCCACCGTAGATCGTGTAGTCGTAGGCACTGAACTTGACCATGGCTTTCTGGCCCGGATGCAGGAACGCCACGTCCTGTGGTCGAACCTTGGCCTCGATCAGCAGGTTGTCTTCCAGCGGTACGATTTCCACCATGTCACTGCCGGGCTGGACCACACCGCCGATGGTGTTGACCTTCAACAGCTTGATAATGCCCTTGACCGGCGAGGCCACGGTAGTGCGGGTCACGCGGTCGTCGATGGCAATGCTCGAGGCAGTGATTTTCGACAAGTCGGTGCGTTTCTCATTCAGCTCTTTCGCTGCATCCGAGCGAAACGACTGTTCGGACTCGTCGATCTTGCTGCGGATCTCGGCAATGGCCGATTCCGCCCGGGGAATGGCCAGGGTAGTGGCGTTCAGTGAGCCGCGGATTTCCACCGCGCTGCGCTTGAGCCGCAGGATCTCCACCGGCGACACGGCGCCGGTCTTGACCAGGGGCTCGGACATTGCCATCTCCTGGTTGACCAACGCCAGGCTGGAGCCGTACTGCCCGGCTTTGGAACGAAACTCCGCCAGTTCCTGGGTTTTTTGCCGCAGTTGTTCGGTCAACGTGCGTTGTTCGCTGGCCAGTCGGCGTTGGCGCTGTTCGTACAGCGAGCGTTCGTCTTCGGCGACTTGCGGCGCCTTGGCGATCACCTCTTCCGACAGCTTGAATGGCCGTCCTTCGGCTTCGGCCGACAGGCGTTCGACCTGAGCGGTCAGCGCGTAACGATCGACCTCGCTTTCGCCCTTGTTCGACAGGTAGCGCGTGTCATCCAGGCGTAGCAGGGTATCGCCCTTGTTCACCATTTGCCCTTCACGCACGAAGATCTCGGTGACGATGCCGCCCTCAAGGTTCTGGATCACCTGGACCTTGCTCGACGGAATCGCCTTGCCTTCGCCCATGGTGACTTCCTGCAGTACCGCGAACTTGGCCCAGGCCAAAGCGCTGATCAGCAACGCGGCGGCGAGCCACACGGTGATCCGCGACCAGCGTGGGGAGTCCTGTAGAGCGGCGCCAGCCGTTTCCGGCATGTACTCGGCTTCGGCACTTTTGCCGAAACTGTCAAAGTAGCCACGTGCTTTCGATGCATTCGATGAAGCAGGCATAGGCGACTCCTAGACGGCCGCAGAGCCGACACGGCCCTTGCGCAGTGCATCGATGACCGCTTCTTTCGGGCCGTCGGCGACGATCCTCCCGTTGTCCAGTACCACCAGGCGATCGACCAGACTGAGCATCGAGGTGCGATGGGTCACCAGCAGCAGGGTCTTGCCCTGGACCCAGGCGTGGAGTTTTTGCCGCAAGGCGTCTTCGCTGCTGTTGTCCATGGCACTGGTGGGCTCGTCGAGCAGTATGATCGGTGGGTCGAGCAATAAAGCGCGGGCCAGCAATACTGCTTGGCGTTGACCACCGGACAGCAGTTGCCCACGCTCGCCGACCGGGCGGTCGAAGCCTTGCGGGTGTTGCCGGGCGAGTTCGGTGACGCCGGTCAGTTCAGCCACTTCGAGCATGCGTGCGTCACTGATGTAGCGCGCGCCCAGGGTCAGGTTGTCACGCAGGCTGCCGGCCAGCAACGGCAGGTCATGGGCAACGTAACCGATCTGATGGCGCAGGTCGGCGACGTCCAGTTGGCGCAGGTCCAGGCCATCGAGCAGCAATTGGCCTTGCGCCGGTTCGTAGAACCCCATCACCAGGCGCGCCAGGGTGCTTTTGCCGGAGCCGCTGCGACCGATGATGCCAATCCGTTCGCCGGGTTTCACGCTGAAACTGACATTGGCCAGCGCCGGGGCGTTCTGGCCGTTGTAGTGGAAGGTCACGCCGACGACATCCAGGGCGCCTTGCAGTTGTGTGCGTTCCAGCGGCCGTTGTCTGGCATCGCGCTCCTGGGGCAGGGACATCAGCGCGTCGGTGCTTTTCATGGTCAGTTGCGCTTGCTGGTAGCGGGTGATCAGGCCGGCGATTTGCCCCAGCGGCGCCAGGACGCGACTGCCGAGCATGTAGGTCGCTACCAACGCACCGACGCTGAGGTTGCCGGCGATGATGCTGTAGACCCCGGCGACGATGGTGGCCATGCCGGAAAACTGTTGGATGAACAGCGTGCCATTGGTGGCCAGCGCCGAGAGATTGCGCGCGTGGCTGTCGAGGCGGGTGAGGGCGCCGTGGGTGCTTTCCCATTTGTGCTGGCGTTCGCTTTCGGCGCTGCAGGCCTTGAGGGTTTCCAGGCCGCCCAGGGTTTCGATCAGCAGGGCTTGGCGTTCGGCGCCCAGGGCCAGGCTTTTCTGCACGGTGTCACGCAAGCGCGCCTGAATGATCATGGCGAAAATGATCGTGATCGGAAACGCCAGCAGCGGAATCACCACCAGCCAGCCACCCAGCAGGCCGATCACCACCAGCATCAGCAGTGCGAAGGGCAGGTCGATCAGGCTGGTGAGGGTGACGGCGGTGAGGAACTCGCGCAGGCCCTGGAAATCGTGAATGCTCTGGGCGAAGCCACCAATGGTCGCAGGCTTGGCTTTCATCGCCATGCCGGTGATGCGTTCGAACAGGGTCGCCGAGAGAATCACGTCGGTTTTCTTGCCGGCAGTGTCCAGTAGATGCGCGCGCACCACCCGTAGCACCAGTTCGAAACCGGTGCCGATCAGCAGGCCGATGGACAACACCCACAGGGTCGAGGTGGCCTGGTTCGGCACCACGCGGTCGTAGGTCTGCATCACGAACAGCGGCACCATCAGCCCCAGCAGGTTGATCAGGAAGCTCGCCAGGATCGCGTCGCTGTACAACCATTTCGACAGCTTCAGGGTGTCGCGAAACCACGCCTCTACCCGTGGCACCAGCGGTGAACGAAGGTCTTCGAGTTCATGCCGTGGCCGGGCGAACAGCGCCTGGCCACTGTAATGCCCGGCAAGCTCTTGCGTCGTGGTCCATTGTTCGCCGCCATCGGCTTCGCTGGGCAAAACCAGGACCCGGCCATCCTCGCCAAAGCGGCGCAGCACGGTAGTACGACCGTTGTTGAGCAACAGCAACACTGGCAGGTTAAGTGCAGAGATGTCTTTGAGGTCGCGGCGCAACAGGCGCGCCTGCAATCCGGCCCGGGCCGCTGCGCGGGGCAGCAGGTCCAGGCTCAGGCGTTGGTGTGCCATAGGCAGCCCGGCACTCAGGCTGGCGCGACTGACCGTCGCGCCGTGGAGTTTGCAGAGGATCAACAGACCGTCAAGAAGCGGGTCATCGAAGCTCAGGCGTGGATCGACACCGGTGTTGGCGGTTTCCATGCTGGTCACATTGATCGCTCCGGTAATTGCATAGATACCTGCACATCAGCCCGTAGGAGCTGCCCCAAGCTGCGATCTTTTGACTTTGATTTTAAGAAAGAAAAGATCAAAAGATCGCAGCCTGCGGCAGCTCCTACAGGGGGTTATTTGAGTTCAGGCAGGCGAGCTTCGCTTTTCACTTCGGCCTGGGCGATTGCATCGGCCGGCAGCACCACGCGCTGTTTGCTCAGCAACTGACCCATGTTCGCCAGCACCCGGTACATCGAAAACTCCTCGGTGTAGCGTACTTCGGTGTAGCGGCGATTGGCGTTGTAAAGCTCGTTTTCGCTGTCCAGCAGGTCGAGCAGGGTCCGTTGGCCGAGGCCGAACTGATCCTGATACGCCACGCGTACGCGTCGGCTGGTTTCGGCATACTCGCGGGCGGTCGGGGTTTGCTTCTTGGCGTTGACCATCGCGTTCCAGGCCAGGTGGATGTTTTCGTTGAGCTGGCGCAGGGCGTTGTTGCGAATGTCCATCGCCTGATTGATCTTGTGGGCATCGGACTGCAGGCGCGCCTTGTCACTGCCGCCGCGGAACAGGTTGTAGTTCATCACCACCCCGCCCCGCCACTCGTTGTCATGGCCTTCTTCGCCCGCGATGTTGTTGTTCGCGCCCACCGCGGCTTCGGCGTCGAAGCGCGGGTAGAACGGCGACTTGGCGACTTCGTACTGGCTCTCGGCTGATTGCACGTCGGCCTGGGCGGATTTCAGGTAGGGGTTGTTCTCCACCATGCTTTGCTGGGCATCCGGCAGGGAGGCTGGCACCTCGCCGCGGATCGACGGCGGGGCTTCCAGTTCATCGGGTAGGCGCCCGACGACGGCGGCGAAGTTCGACTCGGCATCGGCCAAATCGACTTCGGCGGTGTCGAGGTTGTTTTCCGCCAGTGCCCGACGGGCAGTGGATTGGTCGGCGTCGGCGGTGCTGCCGATCCCCCGCTGGGTGCGCATGCCGATCTGGTCGTTGACTCGCAGGTGCGCTTGCAGGTTGTTCTTGGCCAGGGTCACCAGTTCACGGCGCTTGAGCACTTCGAGGTAAACCTCGGCGGTGCGCAGGGCCAGGTCCTGGGCGGTGCCTTGGGCGTAGTACGCCCGGGAGTTGACGACGCCCTTGGTCCGCTCGACTTCGTTGGCGGTGTTGAACCCATCGAAGAGCATTTGACGAAGGCGCAGTTCTGATTGGGTGTAATTGAGGATTTCGGTGTGGTGATTACCCAACGCGCGGGTGTTGGTGTTGTCGCTGTACCCGCGCCCGTACGCGGCATTGAGGTCCACCGATGGATAAAAGCCCCCCTTGGCGACCTTCACATCTTCATCAGCCGACAGACGGCTGTCCACCCGCGATGCAAGCTCCGGGTGGGTGGCGATAGTGCTCTGGATCGCTTCCGTCAGTGACATTGCATGCGCTTGGGTACCGCAGGCAATCGCCAGCAGAACCGCGCTGCAGAGGGGGTTTAAAAGACGCATGGTTCATCTCCCTGAATCCTAATGATGCTTTATGAGTCGCCAATTATTTGACGACATTTATAGGTAAAACCGTTTCATGCTTGTAACAAGAGAGCTAAGAACATTTTGAGGCGAACCTAAGAAGTTTTTCTCATAAGACTTATGCCAAAAAAAACTTATGTACTCTGCCAAATCCAGCACATTGTTCACTGCGAAAGCCCTTGATTTATGTGCCTTATGGCGATCATCAGGGCTTAAGGAAAGTTCAAGTCCAATTATCGAAAAAGGACGGAGAGGTGCTGGAGGGGAGGGATGCGGCGCAGACTGGGGTGACGGTTTTTTGTCGCCAATGTGATTCAGGACTGTTACGCAACGCTGGTGGATGACGTTGTAGAGGCGGCTAGCCCAATGCCATTGATTGCAAAGGGTTTATCGAGATCGCGGACAGCGCACACAATTCGCCAGGGAATCCAATTGAGCCCACAGGCATGTTCTCCGCATTCAGACAGGGTGCCGACAAAGCGTTGGCAGCGGAGGGAATGCACATGGCTACGCTCATCGGTATCGTCAGCAAGGTTATCGGTCAGGTCTTCGCGGTGGCGGGTGACGGCACCCGTCGAGTGTTGATCGAGGGGGACCGGTTGTTTGCCGGCGATCAACTGGTGACCGGGGCCGAAGGCGCAGTGGCGGTGCATCTGCAAAATGGCCAGGAACTGACGCTGGGTCGCGGCAGTAGCCTGCAAATGACCGCCCAGTTGTTGGCGCATTCGTCGCCCCATGTGGAGACGGCTGAAGCGACGACTCCGAGCCAGGCACAGTTGACCGATGTCGAGCAATTGCAAAAAGCCATCGCCGCCGGTGACGACCCAACCCAGACCGCCGAAGCGACGGCGGCCGGCCCGGGTTCGACCGAACCTGCCGATGGAGCACAGGGTGGGGGCCACAGTTTCGTCATGCTCGAGGAAGTCGGGGGGCGGGTCGAGCCGACCATTGGCTTCCCCACCGCCGGGTTCAATGGCATTCCAGAGTTCCCGCTTGCACGGCACGACGGCGATAACAACTCTGACAACGCTGAGCCTGCGCCGCTGATTACACCGCCAGTGGTCACACTGCCCGAAGTCCCATCGTCGGAGGTCACGCCGCCAGCCGTCATACCACCGGATGTCACGCCACCTGTCGTCACGCCACCTGAAGTCTTGCCCCCGGTCATCACGCCACCGGTGAACCATCCGGTCATCCTCGATGGTCTGTCAGTGGAGAGTGGTGAACTGACCGTCAACGAAGCCAACCTGCCTGACGGTTCGGCAAGCAATCCCGCCGCACTGACCCAGAACGGCACCTTCACCGTCACGGCGCCTGACGGGCTGACCAGCCTGAGCATCGGTGGGATCGCCGTGATCAGCGCTGGCGTAGCCAACGGTTTTCCGCAGTCGATCATCACGCCGCTGGGCAGCACCCTGACCATCACCGGGTACAACCCAACAACAGGCGTAGTGAGTTACAGCTACACCCTCAACGACAACGAAAACCATTCGAGCGGCGACGGCACTCAACTCAGCGAACACTTCACCGTGATTGCCGGTGACAGCAATGGCGACTCCGCCACCGGTTCCCTGGACGTCACCATCGTCGACGACATGCCCAAGGCGAACGATGACAACAACCTCGACACCGCCTCGGAAACCCGACTCACCCTCGAAGGCAGCGTCCTGGGCAATGACGTGCAAGGTGCCGACCGTGTAGCGATCGGACCCAACAGCGGCCCAATCACCCCCGGCACGTTCATCGGCACCTACGGCACCCTGGTGCTCAACGCCAATGGCACCTACACCTATACCCTCAATCCCGGCGATGCCGACTTCAAGGCCTTGCACGCGGGCGGCAATGGCACCGAGACCTTCACCTACACCCTGACCGACGCCGACGGCGATACCAGTACTGCCAACCTGGTGCTGAACGTGCACAACAACGATGACGGGGTGACCCTCGGCGGCCTGGACGTCGCAGGCGGCGAACTGACCGTCTACGAAAAAAACCTCATGTACGGCAGCGACCCCGATGCCCCGGCGCTGACCCAGCACGGGACCTTCACCGTCATCGCCCCGGACGGCCTGCAGAGCCTGAGCATTTCCGGCGTCTCGATCATCAGCGGTGGCGTGGTGCAGCCCTTGCCGATCTCCGGCAGTACCTGGTTGGGCAGCACCCTGACCGTCACCGGCTTTGACCCGGCCACCGGCGTGGTGAGCTACAGCTACACCCTGAACTACACCGAGGCCCACCCCAACGCCGACGGCGCCAACAGCGTCAGCGAGAACTTCGAGGTCATCGCCATCGATGCCGACGGCAGCGAGGCGCGTGGGGAAATCAACGTCAAGATCGTCGACGACTTGCCGACCGCCAAACCCGATGCGACCTCGGTGGTGGAGGGTGGCACTGTCACCGGCAACGTACTGTGGAATGACGTCGGCGGTGCCGATGGCTCCGGCGGTGGCGTGGTCGGCGTGCGCGCCGGCGCAGATACCTCGACCCCGGTGCAGGGCGGCCTGAACAGCCAGATCAACGGCACCTACGGCTACCTGACGCTGGATGCCGCAGGCAACGCCGTGTACCACAGCTACCCGAACTCGGTGAGCGGCCCGGGCGCGAGCGATGTGTTCACCTACACCCTGCGCGACGCCGACGGTGATGAAAGCACCACCACCGTGACCATCGACGTGCACAACAGCTGCCTGGTGGCGGCCAGCGATCATGACGTGACCGTCTACGAAAAAGCCCTGGACCTGCACCAGGACGGCCAGGACCTGGCCCCCGGCAGCGTGAATGGCAGCCAGCCGAGTAGCGCCGGTGAAACCGCCAGCGGCACCCTGGTCGGCTCGGTCCATGGTGCCAGTGGCGCCATCACCTACAGCCTGCTCAGCAACGCCATCGGCACCTACGGCCAACTGCTGCTGAACTCCGACGGCAGCTACACCTACACCCTGACCTCACCGGCCAGCACCATGCCGCAGGTCAACGATGGTGCCAACACCCTGCACGAAAGCTTCACGTACCAGGTCACCGACAGCCAGGGCAATGTTGCGACCAGCACCATCGTGATCAATATCGTCGATGACGTGCCGATCGCTACTCCCGATATAGCCTCGGTGGGAGAGGGCGGCTACATCGGCGGCAATGTGCTGTGGAACGACCACGTAGGAGCCGATGGTCAGTTCGCCGGCGGTGGCGTGGTCGGCGTGCGTGCCGGCGATGACACTTCGACCCCGGTACATGGCGGCCTGAACAGCCAGATCAACGGCACCTACGGCTACCTGACGCTGGATGCCGCGGGCAACGCCGTGTACCACAGCTACCCGAACTCGGTCAGCGGCCCGGGTGCGAGCGACGTGTTCACCTATACCCTGCGCGATGCCGACGGTGACGAAAGCACCACCACCGTCACGATCGACGTGCACAACAGTTGCTTTGTGGCGACCAGCGACCACGACGTGACCGTCTACGAAAAAGCCCTGGACCTGCACCAGGACGGCCAGGACCTGGCCCCCGGCAACGTGAATGGCAGCCAGCCGAGCAGCCCGGTCGAAACCGCCAGCGGTACCCTGGTCGGCGCGGTCCATGGCGGCAGCGGCGCCATCACCTACAGCCTGCTCAGCAATGCCATCGGTACCTACGGCCAGCTGTTGCTGCACCCCGACGGCAGCTACACCTACACCCTGACCTCACCGGCCAGCACCATGCCGCAGGCCAACGACGGCGGCAACACCCTGCACGAAAGCTTCACCTACCAGGCCACAGATGCCCAGGGCAATGTCGCCACCAGCACCATCGTGATCAACATCGTCGATGACATGCCCACCGCTAACATCGACCACACCTCGGTGGGAGAGGGCGGCTCCATCGGCGGCAATGTGCTGTGGAACGACAACGCGGGGGCCGACGGCCAGTTCGCCGGCGGCGGCGTGGTCGGCGTGCGTGCAGGCGGGGACACCTCGACCCCGGTGCATGGAGGCCTGAACAGCCAGATCAACGGCACCTACGGCTACCTGACCCTGGATGCCGCGGGCAACGCGCTGTACCACAGCTACCCGAACTCAGTGAGCGGCCCGGGTGCGAGCGACGTGTTCACCTACACCTTGCGTGACGGTGACGGTGACGAAAGCACCACCACCATCATCATCGACGTGCACAACAGCTGCCTGGTCGCAGCCAGCGATCAGGACGTCACCGTGTACGAAAATGCCCTGGCCCAGCCGTGCAACACCGGCGAAATCGCCAGTGGCACCCTGGTCGGTGCGGTCCATGGCGGCAGCGGCGCCATCACCTACAGCCTGGTCAGCAACGCCATCGGCACCTACGGCCAACTGCTGCTGCACCCCGACGGCAGCTACACCTACACCCTGGCCGGCCCGGCCAGCACCACGCCGGCTGCCAACGATGGCGCCAACACCCTGCACGAAAGTTTTACCTACCAGGCCACCGACGCCCTGGGCAACATCGCCACCAGCACCATCGTGGTCAACATCGTCGATGACGTACCGACCGCTATCGCCGATGCCACCTCGGTGGGAGAGGGCGGCTACATCGGCGGCAATGTGCTGTGGAACGACCACGTAGGAGCCGATGGCCAGTTCGCCGGCGGCGGCGTGGTCGGTGTGCGTGCCGGCGATGACACCTCAACCCCGGTGCATGGCGGCCTGAACAGCCAGATCAACGGCACCTACGGCTACCTGACTTTGGACGCGGCGGGTAATGCGCTGTACCACAGCTACCCGAACTCGGTCAGCGGCCCGGGTGCGAGCGACGTGTTCACCTACACCCTGCGCGATGGCGACGGTGACGAAAGCACCACCACCATCACCATCGACGTGCACAACAGCAGCCTCGTGCCGTCCTGCGACAGCGACGTGACCGTCTACGCCAAAACCCTGAACCAGGACGGTCAGGACCTGATAGCCAAAGGCGCGGACTTTACCGGGACCCAACAGATCTACAGCCTGACCGGCAGCAATGCCGCCATTGCCCGCAGTGCGTTCGTCGCCAATACGGCAGCCATGACCGCAGTGCTGGTGGTCAGCGGAGCGCTGGGGTCAGTCAACGGCAACCACGACCATGACCTGATCACCGTCAATCTCAAACAGGGCGAAACCCTCAACCTGGATCACAATCTCGCCGCCGGCCACGTCAGCATGGAGTACTCGATCAACGATGGCGCTTACGTCGCCGTCGCTGACGGCCAGACCATTACGGCGACGACGGATGCAACCTATCACATCCACGTCACCAGCCTCCCTGATGGTCCGGACCCAAGTGCTAGCGATGCTGAAAACTACCAGTTGAAGCTGACCGTCGATTACTCCGGGGCCCACGACATGGCACCCGACAACCATGACACCTACAGCGCCAGCGATAACCATGGCGGCAGCGACATCAGCTACCAGGATGGCCACACCCTCACCGGGACAGCGGGGGATGACACGCTGGTAGCCGGCAATGGCGACGCCATCATCCATGCCAGTGACGGCAATGACTTGCTCTACAGCGGCCTTGGCAACGATCTGCTCGATGGTGGTACGGGCATCGACACCGCCAGTTATGCCCACGCCACTGCCGGCGTCACGGTCAATCTCGGCGAGACCGGCGCACAGGACACCTTCGGTGCCGGCACTGACACCTTGACCGCCATCGAAAACCTGACCGGCTCCAACTTCAATGATGCCCTCACGGGAGACAACAACGGCAACCTCATCACCGGCGGCCTGGGCAACGACGTGCTCAACGGCGAGGGTGGCGACGACTTCCTGATCGGCGGGTTGGGCAACAACTCCCTGACCGGCGGCAGCGGCGCCGATACCTTCCAGTGGCTCAACGGCAACAGCGGCCACGACGTCATCACCGACTTTACGCCGGGGGCCGACAAGCTCGACTTGTCGCAACTGCTGCAAGGGGAGAACAGTACCGCCGCCTCACTGGATGACTACCTGCACTTCACCGTCAGCGGCAGCGGCGCTTCTCTGGTGACCAGCATCGACGTCAGTGCCATGGCTGGCGCGGCGCCGAACCAGACCATCGACCTGGCGGGTGTCAACCTGGCCAGTCACTATGGGGTGACGCCGGGGGCGGGCGGGGTCATCGGCGGCGCGGACACGGCCACCATCATCAACGGTATGCTCAATGACCACTCGCTGAAGGTGGATACCGTGTGACCTGAAACCGCAATGAAAAACTGGTTGAACGCCGATATCCCTGTAGGAGCGAGCATGCTCGCTATGGACGTCAACGATGACGCGGGGATCCTGGATGCACGCGGTGCACTTGAGATCATCGCGAGCATGCTCGCTCCTACAGGGGATAAGCCCAAAAAACCACAGTCCCTGTGCAAGGGGCTGCGGTTTTTTCTGTGTGCGAACCTTTGCAAATCACATCGGCAGCGGCTGTCCGATCAAACGCCCCATCACGCCATGTACCCCCAGTGCCTTGATCGTTTCCAGCTCGCCTTGGGTTTCCACTCTCTCGGCTATCAAGGGTAAGTCGATGCTGTGGGTCGTGCGGCAAATCGCCTCGATGAACAACTGTTTGTCGGTCTCCTCATCGATGCCACGGATATAGGCCCCGTCGATTTTAAGGTACGCCAATCCCAGTTGAGTGAGGTTGCCAATCTGGCTGAAATGACCGCCAAAATGCTGCAACCCGATACGGTAACCGGTGTCGAGCAGGCTGTGGCTCAAGCGTTGCAACTGGTCCGGCGGCGGCAGTTGGCGCTCATCGATTTCCAGGGTCAGCAAGGGCGCCAGTTCCGGCAGGGATTCGAGCATGTCGAGGATCAGTTGCACCTGCGCCTGATCGCGCAAGGTGCTGCCGGACAGGCTCAACGCCAGGGGCAAACGGTTGATGATGAGGTATTCGAGGGTGGCTTCAAGCATCGCCAGGTCGAATCGCGCCGACCAGCCAAAACGCTCGATCCACGGCAAGAACTGGCCGGCGGCAATCGCTTCGCCCTGTGGATCGAGCAGGCGTGCGAGGACTTTGTGATGCAGCACCTGGTGGGTGTCGGCGCATTGCACCACCGGTTGGAAATACAACTGCAGTTTACCTTCGTTCAGGGCGTCGTCGAGCCAGGCATGCCAGTGCTGTTGTGCCAGCTTTGGCGCACTGTCGCTACGGCCCAACACGGCCCAGGGGCGCTCGGGATGCTGCCGGGCTTCGTTCAGTGCCTGGTCCAGTTGATGCAGTACGTGGCTTGCCGGATCGCCGGGGTGGAAGGCGACGATGCCCAGATGGGCGACGGGCATGCAATCACTTTCACCGGTCAGGCGCAGGTTCTCCAGGGTGGCGCTGATCTCGGCGGCCAGGCGTGTTGCATCCTCGGTATCGAGGTCCGGTGCCAGCAGGCTGAATTCGCCCCCGCGATTGCGTGCTGCCAGCCAGGTGCGACGCTGCGGAACTTGAGTCAGGCGCTTGAGCAATTCGCCGACCGCGCGGATCAACGCATCGGTGCGCTGCCCGCCGAGGCGTTGATTGAGGCCGGCCAGGTCGTTTAGCCGTAGCATCAGCAGGTGACCGTCGCCATTTTGCTCGGTGACCAGTAATTGATCGGCCAGTTGTTCGTCGAGCAATCGCCGGTTGGCCAGCCCTGTCAGGCTGTCCTGATAGGATTCGTTGAGCAGTTTTTCACTGCGCGCAGCCTCTTCGGCGAACAGCGTCTTGAGTTTCTCGACCATCTGGTTCATCGCCAGCACTACACGTTTCAATTCCGGTGTGCGTGGTAGCGTCGGCAAGCTGAGAAACTCGCGTTTGCTGATGGCTTCGGCCTGGCGGACCATGCTGTCGAGCGGACGAAATTGTCGACGCAGCAACCAGCCGCCAAACACCGCACTGAGCAGCCCGCAGAGCAGCAGCCAGACAAGACTGCCCAGTGTGCTGTCCCAGAGTTTGGCCAGGGCGAATTGTGGATTGCTCAACACTTCGACCCGCGCCACCTGTTGCCAGCCCCGGGTGATCAGTGCATCGCCACCCTCGGGACGCAAATTAACCAGGTTGACGAACCAGCCAGGCACGCCATCGATTTGTTCAGGGTTGCTGCGCTGCACCAACACCTGCCGATTCTCGAGGTGGGTGACGCGGATATCGCTGAAATAGCCACTGTCGAAAATCGAACTGACCATCAACTCCATCATGGCCGGGTCGTCGATTTGTGTGGTCAAGGTCAGGCCCAGGGCGGTTGCGGCGTCCTGGGCGTGGGCGCGCAACTGCCCAAGCGTCTGCTCGCGAGAACTTTCCAGGCTGGCATAAAAACTGCCGCTGAAGGCCACCAGCAAGAACAGGCAGATGGCGAGAAACAACTGGTTGCGCAGTTTCATCAAGCGCTCCTTGGCGTGGCGGCTAACCGTCGCCCACGGCGAATCCTTCGGCTTGCATTTTTTGCAAGACATCTTGCCAGCGAGACAACTTTTTCGAGTCGCCGCTGCGCTGGTTACCAGGCTTGCCGGGCAGGTACAGGCCTTCGGCGTTGAACGCATACACCGGCAACAGGTCCTTGCGCTGCGAAGCGGGGCGAATTTCGCCGATCAGGTTGTCGAGCACCAGCGGTTCGGCGCCGGGGCTGCTGTAATAAGTCAGCACCATGTGCGCCTGGTTTTGGTTCAGGGCCTTCACATAGGTAATGCGCAGCTTGTCGCTGGGAATGCCCAGCTGGCGCAGGCTGAAATATTTCGCCAGGGCGTAGTCTTCGCAATCGCCGGCGGCCTTGATCAGCGCCTCGACCGGCGTGGCCCAGTAATCATTCTGGTGCCAGATGCGAGCATCGTCCTGGAAATCCAGCTGCTGGTTGAAGTAGCGATTCACCGCCTTCAATTGCTCCTGCTCGGGCAGGTTGCGTTCGCCTTGCAGCATTTCACTCCAGGACTGGATACGTCCCTGTGTCGGTCCCAGGCGGGCATAACGCTTTTCGGCGGTTTGCGCGATCTGCGCGAAATCCCAGCGGGGCCAGGCACTGCCAGGTACAACCAAAGGAAAACTGACCAGCAACAGCCATGCGCCAAACCGAAGTCGGAATGTTGACCATTCTGGACCACCCGGACTTCGTGGCATGCCTGGCTGCTCGAATGCAGAGAGATGAAGTCTAGGTGGTGGTTGGGTAGGCGTCGACCCTTGGGCGGGGGAGTAGCCGTCAGGATTTACGCAGGGTTTTCTGCCGAAGGATGTACAGGGTCACCAACACCGCACTGGTCAGCATGAACCCTCGGGCCCAAGGCATTGGCACCAGGTAGCAGGAGAACAGGATGCTGGTCCACATCAGGCCGATGGCGTAGACCTTGCCCTTGAGCGGAATGCCGTTACCCTCGAGGTAGTCACGGATCCACGGCCCGAGCCGCGGGTGCCCCACCAGCCAATGATAGAAACGCGGAGAACTGCGGGCGAAGCAGGCTGCTGCCAGCAACAGGAAGGGCGTGGTGGGCAACACCGGCAGGAAAATCCCGAGCACCCCCAGCGCTACGCTCAGCCAGCCGATAGCCAGCAGCACGTAGCGCAACATCAGGGAGCGGTTGCCTATGGGGTTGTCCATAGGCAAAACCTTAGTGGTGACGTGGCTTGAGGATCGCCGGTTTCTCGTCCGGTGCGTTGCACAGCAGGTACAGCGCGGTCAGGGCTTCCGGGATCTGCACGATCATGTCGTCCATCAGGTTGGCGTCCGCGGCAATGTCGGAGAATTCCGGTTGCTCGTCGAACAGGCCCGAACCGACCATGATCGGCAGCAGCATTTCGCTGACTTCGTCTTCGGCGGTTTCGAACCAGGCTTCTTCGCGCAGGAATACGCCTTCCATGAAACCGATGCACCAGCCGCGCAGGTCGGAATCGTCCGGGTCTTCGCCCAGGTCCAGGTCGCACGGCAGCTCGAACTCTTCATCGGAGGCCAGTTGACGGGCGATGTGGGCTTTAAGGCCGATCAGCGTGGCTTCGATCTCTTCGCGCTGGGCTTCGCTACTGTAATGCGGCTCTTCAGCGAAGAGGGCATCGATCCATTCACGATCGGGAACGACTTCGGAACAGATCGACAGCGCGGTGAGGTAGCCGTGGGCGGCCACGTAGTCCAGCGCCTCGTCATGCAGTTCATCGGCGTCGAGGAAGACTTGCAGGCGGGTTAGTTGCTCAGCGAAGGACATTAAAGGGCTACCTTGGGGAATATTCGATGCGGGAATTCTAGGCCTTCTTGAGCGCTTGGGCCAGCCGCACGGCATATTTGCACCCTAATGGACACCGCATTTCCCGTAGGAGCTGCCGCAGGCTGCGATCTTTTGATCTTGCTTGCAAAAAAACAAAATCAAAAGATCGCAGCCTGCGGCAGCTCCTACATAGAACTCATGTTGATTCCCTCTTCTCAGTGGCGCCCTTTGCCGGACAGGGGTCGGGTATACTCGCGCGTTTTGTGATGCCCTGCTGGCTTCGCGGCTCGAATACACAGCGTCATGCAATCTGTACTTACTATTTGTCGGTGCAAAGTTGCGGGTCCTGTACCAGCCTTGCAGGGATGTTTCGGTGATTTTTGGAGTTTTTATGCTCGAACAGGCTCAGCGCGTCCTCAAGGACATCTTCGGCTACGACAGTTTCCGTGGCCGCCAGGGTGCAATCATTGAGCGCGTGGCCAGTGGCGGCGATGCCCTGGTCCTGATGCCTACCGGGGGGGGTAAATCCCTGTGCTTCCAGGTGCCGGCGCTGCTGCGCGATGGCCTGGCGGTCGTGGTTTCGCCGTTGATCGCGCTGATGGACGATCAGGTCGCGACCCTCGAAGAGCTCGGTGTGGCCGCCGCGGCATTGAACTCAACGCTCAGTGCCGAACAACAGCGTGACCTGGCGGCAAGGATCCGGCGCGGCGAGGTGAAAATGCTCTACCTCGCACCCGAGCGTCTGGTCCAGCCGCGCATGCTGAGCTTCCTGCAAGGGCTGGATATCTCGCTGTTCGCCATCGACGAAGCCCATTGCGTGTCCCAATGGGGCCATGACTTTCGACCGGAATACCTGCAATTGGGCCAGTTGGCGGAACTGTTCCCCGACGTCCCGCGCATCGCCCTGACCGCCACCGCCGACAAGCGGACCCGCGAAGAGATCGTCACACGCCTGCACCTGCAGGACGCCGAGCGCTTCCTTTCGAGCTTCGACCGGCCGAACATCTTTTATCGCATCGTGCCCAAGGAACAGCCGCGCAAGCAGTTGTTGGCGTTTCTCGCCGAGCGTCGCAGCGATGCCGGCATCGTCTATTGCCTGTCGCGCAAGAAAGTCGAGGAAGTGGCCGCGTTCCTCACTGAACAAGGTTTCCCGGCGCTGCCGTATCACGCCGGCCTGCCCAACGATCTGCGCGCTCACAACCAGAAGCGCTTCCTCAACGAGGAAGGCCTGATCATGGTCGCGACCGTGGCCTTTGGCATGGGCATCGACAAACCCAACGTGCGCTTTGTCGCTCACCTCGACTTGCCAAAGTCGCTTGAGGCCTATTACCAGGAAACCGGACGCGGCGGCCGTGACGGTTTGCCGGCCGACGCCTGGATGGCCTACGGCCTGCAAGATGTGGTGATGCTCAAGCAAATGTTGCAGAACTCCGAAGGCGACGAACGCCACAAGCGTCTGGAGCAACACAAGCTCGATGCCATGCTGTCGCTGTGCGAGGAAACCCGCTGCCGTCGCCAGACATTGCTGGCCTACTTTGACGAAGAAATGCCCGAGCCCTGCGGGCATTGCGACAACTGTGTCGACGGCGTGCAAACCTGGGACGCCACAGAGCCCGCCCGCCAGGCGCTGTCGGCGATCTACCGGACAGGCCAGCGCTACGGTGTCGGACACCTGGTGGATGTCTTGCTGGGCAAGGACAACGAAAAGGTGCGCAACTTCGGGCATCAGCACCTCTCGGTGTACGGAGTCGGCAAGGCGATGGCCGAAGGCGAGTGGCGTTCGTTGTTCCGCCAGTTGGTCGCCCGTGGCCTGGCCGACATCGATCTGGAAGGCTATGGCGGCCTGCGCCTGAGCGACACGTGCCGGCCATTGCTCAAAGGCGAAGTGACCCTGGAGCTGCGTCGCGACCTGAAGGCGCAAACCACAGCCAAGAGCAGCAAGAGCCAGGCGAGCCAGCTCGTCCGGGGCGAAGAGCGCGAACAGTGGGAAGCCCTGCGTGCCCTGCGCCGCAAGTTGGCCGAAGAACATGGCGTACCGCCGTACGTCATTTTTCCCGACTCGACCTTGCTGGAAATGCTGCGCAGCCAGCCCACCTCGCTGGCGCAAATGGCCCGTGTCAGTGGCGTCGGTGCGCGCAAGCTGGAGCGTTATGGCGAGGCTTTCCTCGAAGTCCTCGGTGGCCAGGCCGAAGCACCGAAAGTGGTGGCAGACCTACGCCACGAGCTGATCTCCCTGGCGCGTGCCGGCATGACGCCGTTGCAGATCGCCGGGCAGCTGCAATGCTCGGAAAAGAACGTCTACACCATGCTCGCCGAAGCCATTGGCAAACAGCAGCTGTCACTGGAACAGGCGCTGGATCTACCGGAGGACTTGATGGGCGAAGTCCAGGATGCGTTCCTCGACGGTGAGGGCGAACTGCCACCTGTGTCGGAAATTTCCGCGCTGTTTGCCGGTCGGGTGCCGGAAGGGGTTTTGTACTGTATTCGCGCCGCCCTGCAGTCCGAATTTGAACTTTGAGCGCCCGGTCCCGCTGATGTAACGATTCAGTACAGAACAAGCCTTGCCTCCAGCCAAGGCTCATGCTTAGCTGACTAATTATTAGTATTTCCCTAATTTCAGTCTGATCATGAGTGTTTTATGCCGTTGACCGATCAACACCGTTTTGGCATGCAACTGGCCCAGATGTCGCGTGGCTGGCGTGCCGAGCTTGACCGTCGTCTTGCCGGCCTGGGGTTGTCCCAGGCCCGCTGGCTGGTGCTGCTGCACCTGGCGCGCTTCGAACAGGCCCCGACCCAGCGTGAGCTGGCGCAAAGCGTCGGTGTCGAGGGACCGACCCTGGCTCGGTTGCTCGACAGCCTGGAAGGCCAGGGCCTGGTGCAACGTCAGGCGGTGGTAGAAGACCGTCGGGCGAAAAAAATCGTGTTGTGTGCCCCGGCGCTTCCCCTGATCGAACAAATTGAAACCATTGCCACCCAACTGCGACATGAACTCTTCGAGGGTGTCGATGAGGCCGATGTAAAGGTCTGCATGCGGGTTCATGGGCACATTCTGGCCAACCTCGAAAAATCCTGAGACAAAGCTTCCCGTCAGACTTTTTAGTGAGCGCATTGGGCAGACTATAAGAACTACTCGGCAATATCGTGTTCGTACCGGATGCGCGAACACGTGCAGATTGGTTTTTGGTTACCTAAGGGATGTTCATGCTCAAGAGTCGGCTGTTGGTTGTACGGTATGGTGCCAGGCTGTTGCTGGCCAGTGCCGCCGTCACGTACTCGGCTTGGGTGCCGGCGTTGGGCCTGGGTGAAATCACCCTTCATTCGGCCTTGAATCAGCCGCTGCGCGCTGACATCGCCCTGGTGGATGCTGCCGGACTGGAAGAGGGCGAGTTGTCGGTCCGCCTGGCAACGGCTGACGAGTTCAGCCGCGCCGGGGTCGAGCGTGTGTTTTTCCTCAACGACCTGAAATTCACGCCCATCCTGCGAGGCGATCGCAGCCTGATCCGGGTCAGCTCCAGCAAACCGGTGAAGGAACCCTACCTGGATTTTCTCGTTCAGCTCGACCAGCCCAATGGCCGCTTGTTGCGCGAGTACACCGTGCTCATCGATCCTCCGGGCGCCGCGGACATTGCGCCGATTGACGATGAACCGCCGCCGGATCGTTCTGCTTCTGCATTTCCGAGTGTGCAGCCGGCGACGCCTGTCGCCGCCCCGGAAACGAATCCCCTGGCTGAACAACTGGCCGCCAGAGTCCTGCACAACCAGCAGATGCAGGCAACCATCGATGAGCTTAACGGGAAGCTACAGGCAAAGGACGAGCAAATCGCCGTTGAGAAAAAGCAGGTGGCCGAGTTGCAAACCCGATTGGCCGAGGTCGAGCAGGCACCGACAGAGCCAGCTGCGCCGGTTGCCGTGGCGCCAGCGCCGGTCGTGGTTGAGGAACCAAGGGTGAATTGGCTATGGATGTTGGGGTTTGTGACGCTGTTGGCCGTGGCGCTGCTGCTTGCATGGGGACGTCGTCAACGACAGCAGGATCAGGTTTCACCAGAGCCATCACCACATCACCCCCAGGCTAGTCCACCCGAAATGCACGCTGGGCCGACATTTCAGGAAGTGCGCGTGGATTCTCCTCAATCGCGCACTCTTGCGCCGGTCGCGCTCGTTACATCGACGGTCTTGGCCCCGGCAGCATCCTCGCAGCCGCCACCCACCGAGGAGTTCCAGTTGAATCTGGATGATTTGTCGATGGATACGAATTGGGATTTGGGCCCGATGGAAAACATCCAGCCCTGCGAAGCGCCTGCGTTACCCGAACCTGAAATCGAATGGACCATCGAGCCCGCTTCCCTTGACGAAAGCCTTCGAACCAACAGATAACCCGTAGGAGCCAGGCTTGCTGGCGAACCAGGCGCTGCGGTGTAATTGCCAAACCGCGTTATCGTTCTTCGCGGGCAATAACGACCGTTATCATGGTCGTCCCCTCCGTTTCAGGAAATGCGCCGATCATGACCACCAGCAAACCGGAAATCGTCATCACCTATTGCACCCAATGCCAGTGGCTTTTGCGTGCGGCCTGGCTGGCCCAGGAACTGCTCAGCACTTTTGGCGATGACCTGGGCAAGGTGTCGCTGGTGCCCGGCACGGGCGGGGTCTTTCACATTTTCTGTGATCAGGTGCAGCTCTGGGAGCGCAAGGCAGACGGCGGTTTCCCCGAGGCCAAGGTGCTCAAGCAGCGAGTCCGCGACCAGATCGATCCGGACCGCGACCTGGGCCACAACGATCGCACCACTCAGTGAGACACCGCCTCCGCAGCAACGGCTTTCTTGCCTGATCCGCTGGAAAGCCTGCTGGACACCATGATCGCGACGATGATCAATGCGCCGCCAAGCAGCATGCGCAGGGTCGGGTTTTCATTGAATAACAGCCAGGCCATGGTGATCCCGTAAACCGGCTCAAGGGCGAAGACCACCGCAGCGGTCCGCGCCTTGATCACCGCCAGGCTGGCGACAAACAGGCTATGGGCAACGCCGGTGCAGAACACCCCGAGCAGGCCGATCCACAGCCAGTCGATGGCTCGCACTTCGCTCAGGTGGGGGGCCGCTGCCGGTAGCAGGCACAATCCGACCACCACGTTCTGGCACAACGCCGCCTGCACCGGCGGGATGCGCGCGGAGCTGGCGCGGTTGGTCAGCGACAACAGGGAAAACAGCAGGCCCGAGGCGATCGACCAGAGCAGGCCGGTGGTGGCGCCACTGCCCAAGTCGAACTCAGGCGTGACCAGCACCAGCCCGACACTGACCAGTGCCACCAGCAGGATTTCATTGGCGCGGATGCGCTCGCGGAAAATCAGCCCTTCAAGGATCACGGTAAAGGCCGGGAAGCTGGCAAAGCCCAGGGTGGCGATGGCCACGCCAGCGATCTTCACCGAAACGAAGAAGCTCACCCAGTGCCCGGCCAGCAGCAAACCGCTGAGCAACAGTCGGCGCACATCCACGGCTTCGAGTTTCTGCCAGCGGGTCTGGCTGGCGAAGCGTGCAAAGAACGCCAGCGCCAGCACCGCGAACGCCGCCCGGCCGAAGACGATGATTGACGCAGAGGCGACGGCAAGTTTGCCGAACACGCCGGTCAAGCCGAACATCAATGCGCCGATATGCAGGGCGCCCAGGGCGGTACGGGGAGTCATGGCAATCCTTGAGGAAGTGAGCACGGTCATTTAACCGCGCCCGCTGGCGCTGTGTCTGTCGCCAGACTCGCGTTATTTGTCGCCAGCCTCGCGCCGCAGCTTACCGGGCGATGCGCCGAACTCGCGCAGCACTGCAGCGGCAAAGGCGCTTTGGGAGCTGTAGCCGACCCGACAGGCAATCTCGCCAATAGGCAGCGCCGAATGGCGCAGCAAGCTCATGGCCTTGTGCAAGCGTCGGCTGCGGATGTATTCCATCGGCGTCTGCCCGCATTCGGCCACGAACCGCGCATGCAAACGCGCGCTGGAAAGACCGGCTACGCGGGCCAAGTCGGCGACTTGCAGCGGGTAGGCGGCGTATTGGTCAATGTGCGCATTCAACGCGGCGTAGGGTAGGCGCCGGCCACCAACCGGGTCCGGCCTGGTGTTGTTGAGGCTGGCCAGTAATAGCACCGCGCCCTGTTGAGCGATCACCGGGTCATCGACCTGACTGTTGGCCAGCCATTCGACCAGTTGGCTCTGTCCCGCATCCAGCGACAAGCGACCGGCGTTGTCGAGCAGGCGCCGACTGGCATCGGCATGATCGCCCAGGGATTGGCCAAGCCATTGATCGCCGGGCACGTCCAGGACCAGGCATCGACTGCCATTGGGGCTGCCGCAGGCATGGTGAAAACCGGAGGGAATCACCACGAAGCTTTGCTGGACCACCTGGCTGCCACGCCCGTCGACCTCGAAATCCAGCGCACCCGACAGCCCGAACACCAATTGCGCGTGCTCGTGGCTGTGGACGATCAGGTCATGGGTGTAATGGCGCAGGGTAAGGATCGGTCTCATCGCGGTTCTCGTTACAAGCTTTCGTTACAGGCTCTCATTGCAGGGTTGATGAGTCAGGGCCCAGTCTACACCGACACGGCTTGCGCGCGCTGTCACAGGACTGACTTGCCATTGTCATGGGTCATTAACCCGACCGGTTCAAGCTTGCCAAAACTTGTCCTGAGGGTCGCCCATGACCAGCGCCGAGCTCGCCAAACCCAGTCGTAAGCAACGTGTGCGCACCTTGTGGATTTCCGACGTGCACCTGGGCACGCGCGATTGTCAGGCCGAGCACCTGTCGCAGTTTCTCAAGGGCTATCACGCAGACAAGATCTACCTGGTCGGCGATATCATCGACGGCTGGAAACTGCGCGGCGGCATGTACTGGCCCCAGGCGCACACCAATGTGATCCGGCGCCTGTTGACCATGAGCAAGCGCGGCACCGAGGTCATCTACGTCACCGGCAACCACGACGAATTCCTGCGCCGTTATTCGAAACTGATCCTGGGCAATATCCAGTTGGTGGACGAAGCGGTGCACGTGACCGCCGATGGCCGGCACCTGCTGGTGATCCACGGCGATCAGTTTGACGTGATCACTCGCTATCACCGCTGGCTGGCGTTTCTTGGCGACTCAGCGTACGAATTCACCCTGACCCTCAACCGCTGGCTCAACCATTGGCGCGCCCGATATGGCTACGGTTACTGGTCGCTGTCGGCGTACCTCAAGCACAAGGTCAAGACCGCGGTCAGCTTCATCAGTGATTTTGAAGAGGCCATTGCCCATGAGTGCGTCAAGCGCGAGCTGCATGGGGTGGTGTGCGGGCATATTCACCATGCCGAGATCCGCAAGGTCGGCGAGGTGGATTACCTCAATTGTGGTGATTGGGTGGAGTCGTGCACCGCGTTGATCGAACATTGGGATGGCACGATCGAATTGTATCGGTTGGCCGATGCGCAGGCGCGGGAGGCGCAGGTGAAGGCGGCGAAGGTGGCGGAACTGGCCTAAGAGTTTTGGCGTCTGGACTGGCCTCTTCGCGAGCAGGCTCGCTCCCACCAGGTGACCGAATTCCTTCAGTAACGTGCGATCAAACTGTGGGAGCGAGCCTGCTCGCGAAGAGGCCGGCACGGGCACTGCAGATCTGTCAGGCTGGTGAATACTCTTCCATCGCCGCCTTGTAGATCGAATTCTTCGGCTGGGCAAACAAGCGCTCCATCATAGGCTCGAAGAAACTCAGCGGCAGCGTGTCATACGCTGGATCAAACGCCGCCGCATCGTACTTGGCACAGAACTCGATGGTCGCCTGATACTGCGGATGGTCGCAAAATTGCTCGCGCAGGTGCCGATCCATGCCCAGGTGATGGAAGAAGTAGTAGCCCTGGAAAATCCCGTGTTTCTCCACCATCCACAGGTTTTCAGGGCTGACGAAAGGCTTGAGGATCGCGGCGGCGATGTCCGGGTGGTTATAGGAACCCAGGGTGTCGCCGATATCGTGGAGCAGGGCGCAGACCACGTATTCTTCGTCGCGGCCATCGCGCCAGGCACGGGTGGCGGTTTGGAGCGAGTGGGTCAGGCGGTCCACGGGGAAACCGCCGAAGTCACCTTCCAGTAACTTCAGGTGCGCGACGATCCGTATTGGCAACTGACGAGCATAGGCGCTGAAGTCCGCGGCGATGATCGCCCAGTCTTCCTGCGTACCATCCTTCATGTGAGTAAAACGGGCATTGGCATTCATCGGCAATCCTCTGGTGATCTAGAACGGCACACGTCCCAGAATCATGTCGCGATACATGACGAAATCGCCGAGCAGGCTGTAGAAAGGGTGCTGGAAGGTCGCAGGACGATTCTTCTCGAAGAAGAAATGCCCAACCCAGGCGAAGCTATAACCTGCCAGCGGCAAAACCCACAACAGCATCCAGGCGCCACGACCGATGGTCAGCGCCAGAATGAAAATCACCAGCGTCGTGCCGATGAAGTGCAATCGTCGGCAGGTGCTGTTGCTGTGTTCACTGAGGTAATACGGGTAAAACTCAGCGAAACTGTTGAAACGCTTGATGTTTTCCACGACTGCGATCTCTGTGGTCATTGTTCTGGCCGCAAGTTGTTCGGCGGGTAGCTTATTTGAGTCTAGAGTGATCATTGGCGCCAGCCAGTGACAATAGGCGCCACTTTAGTATCCTTCGGAAAACTTGCCGCGACAGACGGCTCACCAAGACAGTAAACGCCATGAGCGAACGAACGACTTCTGCAAGCTGGGCGATGGGGATTGTCAAAGCACTGGAAATGGACGGCCTGGATTGCCGGGTTCTGTTCAAGCAGCTGGGGCTCGACTACGCGGCACTCGATGATCCGGATGCACGCTTCCCGCAAGATTCCATGACACGACTGTGGCAACGGGCGGTTGAACTGTCCGGTAACCCGGCGATTGGCCTGAACATGGGCAAGGTGGTGCGGCCTGCACAGTTTCATGTGACGGGCTATGCCTTGATGTCCAGCCAGACCCTGGCCGAAGGGTTCAAGCGGCTGGTGCGCTACCAGCGGATCATCGCCGAAAGCGCCGACCTGAGTTTTCGCCTGCTGGATGAGGGCTATGCGCTTATTCTGACGGTGCATGGCGACCATTTGCCGCCTACCCGGCAAAGCGCCGAAGCCTCGCTGGCTTGCGCCCTGGCGCTGTGTGGCTGGCTGACCGGGCGCACGCTGCATCCGCGCAAGGTCCTGGTGCAAGGCGCTGAACCGCTCAATCTCGAACCCTACAAACAAGCCTTCCACGCGCCACTGGTATTCAACGCACCCTACGATGCGCTGATTTTCGAACGGGCGGACATGGAGGCGCCGCTGCCGACGGCCAACGAAGCCATGGCGTTGTTGCATGACCGCTTCGCCGGCGAATACCTGGCGCGATTTTCCGAGAGTCGAGTCACGCACAAGGCGCGGCAGGTTTTGTGCCGATTACTGCCCCAGGGCGAACCCAAGCGCGATGCGGTCGCGCAGACGTTGCACCTGTCGCAACGCACCCTGCAACGGCGTCTGCAGGAGGAGGGCACGAGTTTCCAGACGTTGCTCGACGACACCCGCCGTGAGCTGGCCGAACAGTATCTGGCGCAACCGACCATGACCCTGCTGGAAATTGCCTACCTGCTGGGGTTCGCTGATCCGAGCAATTTCTTCCGCGCGTTCCGCCGCTGGTTTGACACCACGCCCGGCGAGTACCGGGCGCGATTGACGGGAACGCCGCTGCCGGTCAGTGACGCCAGAACGCCGGAATACACAGCACAAACACCGTAATGATCTCCAGTCGGCCCAGGAGCATGCCGAACGAGAGAATCCATTTGGCGGCGTCCGGCAGCGAGGCGAAGTTGCCGGCCGGACCGATGGTCTCGCCCAGCCCAGGGCCGACGCCGGACACGGTGCTGGCGGCACCGGTCAGGGCGGTCATCCAGTCCACCCCGAGCAGTGACAGCAGTAGCGCGATCACGCAGATGGTGATCGCGAAGAAGAACGAAAAGGTCAGGATCGAACGTACGATCTCTTCATCGAGGCGGTGACCGTTGTACTTCTGCTTGATCACCGCCCGCGGGTGAATCAGTTGGTTAAGGTTGGCCTTGAGCAGGATATAGGCGACCTGGAAGCGGAAAATCTTGATCCCGCCAGCGGTTGAGCCGGAGCAGCCGCCAACAAAACCCAGATAGAAGAACAGCATCAGCGAGAAATTTCCCCACAGGCTGTAGTCCCCCAGCGCGAAGCCGGTGGTGGTGACCACCGACGTCACGTTCAGCGCCACATGCCGCAGCGCTTCGAGCCAATGCAGCTGGGTAGTCCACCAGTACCAGGTGCCGAGCACCAGCCAGGTCACCAGCAGCATCCCGAGCAAGCCCTGGACCTGTTGATCCTTGATCAGCGCCCGGCGGTTACCGCGCAGGGTCGCCACATACAGGGTGAACGGCAGGCTGCCGAGAATCATGATGACGATGGCTACCCAATGCACCGCCGGCTGCGTCCACTTGGCCAGGGATTGGTCCGAGGTGGAAAAACCGCCCGTGGAAATCGCCGACATCGCATGGTTGATCGCGTCGAACGGACTCATTCCGGCCCACCAGAACGCCAGGCTGCCGAAAATGGTGATGCCGACATAGGCTGCGACGATCAGGCGCGCCACCATGTGTGAACGGGGCATGACTTTCTCGGAGCGGTCCGAGGATTCGGTCTGGAACAGCCGCATGCCACCGATGCGCAGCAGCGGCAGGATCGCCACCGCCATGCCGATAAACCCGATGCCGCCGATCCAGTGCAGCAGCGAGCGCCACATCAGGATCCCGGGGGACATGTCGTCCAGGTGGTTGAGCACCGTCGCACCGGTGGCGGTGATCCCGGACATGCTTTCGAAGAACGAATCGGTGTAGCTGATGTGCTGGGTCAGCAGGAAGGGCAGCGCGGCGAAGATACACACCACCAGCCAACTGCTGACAGTTAGCAGGTACATGTCCCGTGGTCGCAGATGAACATGCTCGGGGCGCCCGGGAATGACCAGGGCGAGGCCGGCGACAAAGGTGATCATGCTGGCCCAGAGGAACGACGGCAGGTCGCCGGTGCGATCGAAGATCACCAGCGTACCCATGGGTACGACCATGGCGATGGCCAGGGTTATCAGGAAGATGCCGATGATGAAACCAATGAGACGTAAGGTCGGCAACGCCATGAAATCCGCTCGGCTGAAGTAAGGAAGGCGCCATTCTACCTGCGGGGCGGGGCATGTAAACCGCACTGCCTCAGTAGTTACAGCTAGAATAGCCGCACAATTTTTTCTGGAGGTGGCCGATGCAGGCTCTCGACGTTTTGCTCAACCGTGTTTCCGTCCCGCGCCTGATCGAACCGGCCCCCACCCAGGCGCAACGTGAAGTGCTGTTTGCCGCGGCCATGCGTGCCCCGGACCACGGTCATTTGCAGCCTTGGCGTTTCCTGACTGTCGAAGGTGCGGCGCGCGAGCAAATGGGCGAGTTGCTGGCCGAGGCGGCAAAGTTGCAGGACGCTGAAGTGACCGAAGCGGCCATCGACAAGGCGCGTAACGGACCACTGCGGGCACCCTTGGTGGTGGTCGTGATCGCGCGGGTGCAGGATCACGTCAAGTATCCGAAGTCCGAGCAACGGCTGGCGGCGGGTTGTGCAGCCCACGGGATCTTGCTGGCGGCCTATGCGCAAGGCATTGGTGCGGTCTGGCGTACCGGTGACCTGGCCTATTCGCCGCATGTGGCCAAGGGCTTGGGCCTGGCCGAAGGCGAAGAGGTGATTGCCTTCCTGTACCTTGGCACGCCGCAAAAAGAGCCGCGGGTAGCGGAGAAGGTTGACCTGGCCAAGTTCGTCAGCGCCTGGCCAGCCGCATAAAGATCATTCCCACGCGGAGCGTGGGAATGATTACTTAGGCGACAGCCCCCGGCACCAGTGGCAATTCCAGGCTGGCTATAAACCCGCCCTCAGGGTGATTGGCCAGCACCAGGCTTCCGCCATGCCGTTCCGCCGCACGGCGCGCAATCGCCAGGCCCAGGCCATGCCCGGGCGCCGACTGTCCGGGCGCACGATAGAACGGCTCACCCAGCTGTCTCAAATGTTCCTCGTCCGCCCCCGGCCCATGGTCACGCACGGTCACTACAATCCGTTCTCCTTTCCGCAGCGCCTGCATTTCAATCGGCAGGCCGCCCGCCGGGTTGAAGCGCTGGGCGTTGCGCAGCAGGTTGTCCACGGCTCGCTCAATCATCGTCGGCCAACCCTTGAGGGTCAGTTGCGACTCGGCTTCAAGGTGCACGAGCTGATCGGGTGAACCCAGTTGTGCATCCTTTTGCAACGTATTGAGCAGGGCGTTGAGATCCACCTCTTCGGCACTGGCGTTATCGGCGTCAACCCGTGCCAGCACGAGGATTTCGCTGATCAACGCTTCGAGGCGGTCGCATTCGCGGGTCAGGCGCGGCCAGAGTTTCTCTCGTTCCTGCGGCGTGGCTCGCTCGGCCAGAGCCAGCGCAATGCGCAGGCGAGCGAGGGGCGAACGCAGTTCGTGTGACACATCGCGCAGCAGCTGGCGTTGACTGCCGATCAGGCTTTGCAGGCGCGCGCCCATGCGATTGAAGTCGTTGGCCAACACGCCGAATTCATCGCGGCGGTTGGCCAGTTTGACCAGGCTGTTCTGTTGATAGGTGGTTTGTCCCAGGTCATGCACCGCACCGCGCAAGCGGCTGAGAGGGCGAGTGATGGATAAGGTGACCAACAGGCTGAACAGGGTCAGCACCACTAATGCGATCCCCAGTGCACTCAACGGCCAGAGCAGGCTTTCGCGGTGCCAGGCGTCGAGTTCTGGATGTGGAATCCGGTAGATGAACAGATAGGTGTCACCGCTTTTGTCGCTGGTGTATTCATCCGTCAGGCGACGCCATGGCAAGCGACGGTCATCGTTGTTCTGCCGCGCTTCAAACGCAGCGGCACGTCGCGGGAAGGTGCCGCGTACTACCGGGTCGCCGCTTTCGTTGAGGACCTGGACATCGATGTGATACTGGCGCTTGCGCTTCTGCAGAAGATCCTGCGCCGCGTCTTCGCCTTGGGATTCGTAAGTCTGCGTCCATTGCTCAGCCAGTGTATTGAGACCTGGGTGGCGACTGAGTATCCACGCATCCTGGTTGAGCATGTGCCCGAGCAGAATGGAGAGCCCTGCAACGAGGGCGATGGCCAGCCAGAAGCTGGCCAGGATCCGCCAGAACAATGAGCGCACGGAAATTCCTCAAGCAAACACAAAATCACCTGTAGGAGCGAGCATGCTCGCGAAAAACTCAAGGACACACGGGCTACCTGATGCCCCGCATTATCGTTGAAGTCCATCGCGAGCAGGCTCGCTCCCACAGTTCAGCTGTTGGGCCTAGGGGTTAGCGCATTATTGCGCTTTTTGTGCCTGTTGCGCTTTCCACGCCTTGAACTCGGCCCATTCGGCGCGACGTTCAGCCTGTTTCTTCTGGATCTCGTCGAATTTCTTCTGTTGATCCGGTTTCAGCAACGCACGCACGTCGGCTTCGGCTTTCTTGTGGTTGGCGGCCATTTCATCTTTCATGGCTTTCTGGTCGGCTGGCGAGAGTTTTTCCAGGTACTTGTCGACCACTTGCTTACGCTCATGCATCTGCTCGCCCATGATCTTGCGGATCTGCTCGCGCTGCTCGCGGCTCAGGTCCAGTTGGCTGTACGGGCCTTTGCCGTGCATGCCATGCATGCCGTGCATCTGCCCACCGTGGTGCGAACCGTCCATCTCGCCACCCATCGGGCCTGCGCCTTCGGGCATGGCCATGGCAACGGTCGGGAGGGCGGCGGCGAACATCAGAGCGATAAGAGTCTTGCGCATGGTGAATCTCCTTGTCTCATTCCCGGTACGTTCCGGATGAGTACAGATTACGCAGATCAAGGTCAGCAGCGGTCAGCGATACGTAAAGCTTGGGTAAAGACCGATTGCCGACGACCTGACAAAGACAAACCCTGTAGGAGCTGCCGCAGGCTGCGATCTTTTGATTTTGCTTTTTAAGATCAAAAGATCGCAGCCTGCGGCAGCTCCTACAGGGATCGCGTTCTATTCAGAGGCTGTAGTAGTAACCACGGCTACGCAAAGCCACGATACGCGGGCGGCCATCAGGATGAGGACCGATCTTCTTGCGCAGATTACTGACGTGCATGTCGAGGCTGCGGTCGTACAGGGTCAGCTTGCGGCCGAGGGCGATTTGCGCCAGTTCCTGTTTATCCAGCGGCTCGCCGGGCTGCTTGAGCAGGGCTTCGAGCAGGCGGCTCTCGGAAACTGTAAGGGTGAATTCCTGTTCATCGATGCTGACCACGCCACGCACCGGGCTGAAACACAGGTCGCCCAGCTCCATCTGGCTGGACACTGCCGCCGGATGGCTGCGACGCAACACGGCGCGCAGGCGGGCTGTCAGTTCCCGCGGGTCGCAGGGTTTGGCCAGGTAGTCGTCGGCGCCGAGTTCCAGGCCGAGGATGCGGTCCAGGGGTTCGCCGCGGGCTGAAAGCATCAGCACCGGCAAGTCGGGGTGATCGCTGCGCAGTTGCTTGAGCAGTTCCAGGCCGCTGCCGTCCGGCAACATCACGTCCAGTACCACGGCCGCCGGGGACGTTTCGGCCAACGCGCGGCGCGCGCTCTGGCCGTCATGACAGGCGCGCACCTGAAACCCTTCCTGGCTCAGCCAGCTGCCCAGGAGCTCGCACAGTTCCTGGTCATCATCAATTAATAACAACTCGCTCATGGATCACTCAATTTAGCCATTGTCGACGTTTTCGCCTCGCACCACTGGCGAAGATACCGCAGAGCAGGGCGAATAGCGCCACCCCGGCGCCAATGACGAACCACTGTTGCTGATCGGTCAACAAGCGCGGGATCGAACTGCCGGCCTGTACTTCCCGAAGTTGCAGCTTGAGTCGCTGATTCTCCTGGCGCAATCGGGCCAGCTGGACGCTTTCGCGCTCGCCATCGGCATTGTTCAATTGTTTGCTCAGTTCTTCTCGTTGCCGCTCGCTTTCCTTCAAGCGTTGCTGCAGTTCGTTGATCTGGCTACCAGCGCTCAAGGACAGCGGCGTGGAGTTCGCGCCCTCGGCGGCTTCTTCCCCGTGGGCGGGCGCCACGATCGACAACGTGACCAACATCAGACACAACGGACCCTTGCGCATCGCGACTCCTGATTCCAATACGGATATTGGGGAGTTTGTCGGCAGGCAAACGAGATTAATGAGCGATTGAGAACGCGATGAACCGAGAAGGTTCACCGCGCAGAGGGAGCTTACGGGAGGACTTGCTTGAAAGGTTTGACCAGAACGTTGGCGTAGACGCCTGCGGCGATGTACGGATCGGCGTCGGCCCAGGCCTGTGCGGCGCTCAGGGAGTCGAATTCGGCGACGATCAGGCTGCCGGTGAAACCCGCTGCCCCCGGATCATTGCTGTCGACCGCCGGATGCGGGCCGGCCAATACGATGCGACCTTCGCCCTTGAGCGCTTGCAGGCGCTCGAGGTGTGCAGGCCGTGCGGCCAGGCGGGCTTCCAGGGAGTTGGCGACGTCTGTGGCAATGATTGCGTAAAGCATGTCAGTCCTCGGTTTTCGGCGTTGTGGTATCGGCGTCGTGCAGGTGGCGGGACAGGTAGATGCCCTGGCCGACCAGGAACAGCAAAGTCATGCCCAGGCTGCCGAAGACCTTGAAGTCGACCCAGTAGCTCTGGAAGGTGAACGCGACGAACAGGTTGGCGGCGCCGCAAAACAGGAAGAACGCGATCCAGGCGATGTTCAGGCGCATCCAGACCGGCTCAGGCAGGGTCAGCGCATGGCCCATGATGCGTTTGATCAGCAGTTGGTCACCGATGAAGTGGCTGCCGATGAAAGCCAGGGCGAACAGCCAGTTGACCACCGGGGCTTTCCATTTCAGGAAGGTCTCGCTGTGGAAGGCCAGGGTCAGGCTGCCGAAGACCAGGCAGGCGATGAGGGTCAGCCACTGGCTCTTCTCCAGCTTGCGCTGCTTGATGAACAGCGTGCCGTAGACCACCAGGGAGCTGATGATCAGCATCGCGGTGGCACTGTAGATACCGCCTACAGTGACCTCGTGGCCGGCAATGTCGACGACCCGTGGATCGATTTTGAAGACGATGAAAAACAGCAGGAGCGGGATGAAATCGATGAATTGTTTCACAGTGGCAGCCAGAAGCAGGATGTGGCGGCATAATAACAAACATATGGGCGCGCGATAGCGCCAGCTGATTTGAGGTTACAAAGCCCTGTGAATGTTGATTTGCACTGCCATAGCACGGCCTCCGATGGCGCCCTGGCGCCTGCGGTTCTGGTTGCGCGTGCATTCGAGAAAGGCGTGCGAGTCCTGGCCTTGACCGATCACGACACCCTTGAAGGCCTCGACGAGGCCCGTCACGCTGCGAATGCGCTGGGGATGCAACTGGTCAACGGCGTCGAGTTGTCCTGCACCTGGGGCGGCGCGACCATTCACGTTCTGGGCTACGGCTTCGACGTCGATGCCGCGCCGTTGGTCGAGGCGATTGCCAGGTTGCGCGATGGGCGCTGGCTACGCTCCGAGGAAATCAGCCGCAAACTGGCGCTCAAGGGCATGCCGGGTGCGCTGGACGGCGCAAGGGAAGTCCAGCAGGCCTTGGGAGATAGCGGTAACGCACCGGCCCGCCCGCACTTCGCCGACTGGATGGTGCGCGAAGGTTTCGTCAAGGATCGCGCCGAAGCGTTCCGCAAATGGCTGGGCGCCGGCAAGCTGGGAGACGTCAAGCAGCATTGGCCGACCCTGGACGAAACCGTCGAGACCCTGCGCGCGGCCAAGGCCTGGGTCAGCCTGGCCCATCCCTGGCATTACGAATTCACTCGCAGCAAGCGTCGCCGCCTGATTGCCGACTATATTCAAGCAGGGGGCCACGCAATCGAGGTGGTCAATGGCTATCAGCCTGCCGAACAAGTGGGCAGCCTCGCGATCCTGGCCCGCGAGTTCGGTCTGCTGGTCAGCGCCGGCAGTGATTTTCATGGCCCTGGAGGCTGGTCCGAGATCGGTGAATACCGCCCGCTCCCGGAGGATCTGCCACCACTGTGGTGTCGATTCAAACATGACCCAATTATTGCCGCCGTCTGAACAGGTAGAGAATGTGAGTCAATTTTTCCAGATTCATCCGGAAAACCCGCAAGCGCGCCTGATCAAGCAGGCTGTCGAGATCATCCGCAAGGGCGGGGTGGTGATTTATCCCACGGACTCCTCCTACGCAATCGGTTGCCAGATCGGCGACAAGGTCGCCGTGGAGCGCGTTCGCCGCCTGCGTCAGCTCGACGAAAAACACAACTTTGCGTTGATCTGCAGCGATCTGTCGCAACTGGGTCTGTTCGCCAAGATCGATACGGGCACTTTCCGCATTCTCAAGGCCCATCTTCCGGGGCCCTACACCTTCATCCTCAATGCCACCCGCGAAGTCCCGCGACTGCTGTTGCATCCGAAGAAGCGCACCATCGGCCTGCGGGTGCCGAGCCATCCCATTGCCCTGGCGCTGCTGGAAGAGCTGGGCGAACCGCTGATGAGCGTGACGTTGATCATGCCGGGCGATGATGACCCGATGACCGATCCCTACGAAATGCGCCAGTTGCTCGAGCATCAGGTGGACCTGATCATCGATGGCGGTTTCGGTGGGGTCAAGGCGTCCACCGTGATCAACCTCGCCGATGGCGAACCGGAAGTGATCCGTGTCGGTTGCGGTGACCCTGCGCCGTTCATGGTCGAGGCCTAGATGTCCGCAGTGGAACCCGTCGACAGCCAGGCCGGCGCCCAGCAAGAGCTGCCTTTCGCCATGGTCTATGGCCAGGCGGTCATGGAAATGCCGCTGGACCTGTACATTCCGCCGGATGCGCTGGAAGTCTTTCTCGAAGCCTTTGAAGGCCCGCTCGACCTGCTGCTGTACCTGATCCGCAAACAGAACATCAATATCCTCGATATTCCGGTGGCGGAAATCACCCGGCAGTACATGGGATATGTCGAGTTGATGCAGTCGGTGCGCCTGGAACTGGCGGCCGAATACCTGGTGATGGCCGCGATGCTGGCCGAGATCAAGTCGCGGATGCTGCTGCCACGGGCTGAAACCGTCGAAGACGAGGAAGAAGACCCGCGCGCCGAACTGATCCGCCGCTTGCAGGAATACGAGCGTTTCAAGGCCGCCGCCGAAGGTATCGACGGCTTAAGCCGGGTCGGTCGCGACGTGGTCGTGCCCAAGCTCGATGCCCCGGAGGCGCGGGCGCGCAAACTGTTGCCGGATGTGCGTTTGTCAGAGTTGCTGCTGTCCATGGCCGAGGTGCTGCGCCGGGGCGACATGTTTGAAAGCCATCAGGTCAGCCGCGAGGCGCTGTCCACCCGCGAACGCATGAGCGATGTGCTGGAACGGCTGAAGGGCGGCGGGTTTGTGCCGTTTGTCGAGCTTTTCACCGCCGAGGAAGGGCGCCTGGGGGTTGTCGTGACCTTCATGGCGATCCTCGAACTGGTCAAGGAATCCTTGGTCGAGCTGGTGCAGAATGAGCCGTTCGCCGCGATCCACGTCCGAGCACGAGCCGAATAACGAGTCCAATCATGAACCTGAGTGAACCCCGCGAGCTGGCGCCACTGCTCGAAGCCTTTCTGTTGGCCTCCGGAAAACCGCAATCGTTGGAGCGCCTGTTCGAGCTCTTCGAAGAGGCCGAGCGCCCGGAACCGGCGGTATTCAAGAAAGCGCTGACTATTCTGGGCAAGTCGTGCGATGGCCGCGCGTACGAGTTGAAGGAAGTTGCGTCCGGCTATCGCCTGCAAATCCGTGAGAAGTTTTCGCCGTGGGTCGGGCGTTTGTGGGAAGAGCGGCCGCAGCGTTACTCGCGGGCCATGCTCGAAACCATTGCCTTGATCGCCTATCGCCAGCCGATCACGCGGGGCGAAATCGAGGATGTGCGGGGCGTGGCGGTCAACAGCCAGATCGTCAAGACCCTGATGGAACGTGAGTGGATCCGCATCGTCGGTTACCGCGACGTACCGGGCAAGCCGGCGATGTTCGCCACCACCAAGGCGTTCCTCGATCACTTCAACCTGAAAAACCTCGATGACCTGCCGCCGCTGGCCGAGGTGCGCGAATTGGAGCCTGATCCGGTGCTCGATTTCGACGACGCGCCAGTACCCGCCGGGCTGCAGGAGCTGGCCGATGCCAGCGCCGAACCGGAAGAACCCAAGGAAGAGACCAGTTTTCATACGCTGTTGCTGGAACTGGACAGCATGGAGGAGGGGATCAAGACCGACTTCGATGATTTGTTGCGTGATGGTGATGCGCCGCAGACTGATCCAGAGGCGATCGACATCGAGCCGGAGCCGGTGGATCTGCGGGCTGAAGCTGAGCCCGAGCAGGAAGACGACATCCTCGGCGTCGCCGAGGCCCGTGAAAAACTGCTGGCCGCCGTCGCCGCCCTGGAACAGCCGAAACCCGAGCTTAGCGACGAGGAAGCCGAAGCATTGGCCCTGGCCGAAGCCATCGAAGCCGAACGCCGCGAGCTTGAAGATTGAAAAGATCGCAGCCTGCGGCAGCTCCTACAGGAATCGCATTCCAAATGTAGGAGCTGCCGCAGGCTGCGATCTTTTGATCTTGATGTTAATAGCGTGTCACCGGTCGGCGGAAAAATCAGTAAGTCACGTTCCATCAGCTACTCTCTGATGCGCAAACGCCCGCATGCGCGTATGATTCGCGACCCTTCGGCGATCCCTTCGCCCTAGTACCCAGTTTTCAGAACACACCGGGAGGTGCCCAGATGAGTATCAAAGACCAGAAAGACGACCAGGAAATCGGCCCAGCAGGCGAAAAACTGCAGAAAGTCCTCGCCCGTATCGGCGTCGGCTCGCGCCGTGACGTGGAAGCCTGGATCAGCCACGGCCGGATCAAGGTCAACGGCAAAGACGCCACCCTTGGCCAGCGCGTCGACATGCACGACGCCATCACCATCGATGGCAAGGTGATCAAGCGTGAAGAGGCCGCCGAGGCGGTCCGCCGCGTGATCATGTACAACAAGCCCGATGGCGAAATCTGCACCCGCGTCGACCCGGAAGGCCGTCCGACCGTGTTTGACAAGATGCCGCGTCCGAAAGAAGGTCGCTGGATCAACATCGGTCGCCTGGACATCAACACCACCGGCCTGCTGATGTTCACCACCGACGGTGAGCTGGCCAACCGCCTGATGCACCCTTCCTACGAAATGGACCGTGAATACGCGGTACGTGTGCGTGGCGAAGTCGACGACGAGATGATCGAGCGTCTGAAAGCTGGCGTGGTCCTCGAAGACGGCCCGGCCAAGTTCACCGACATCAAGCAAGCGCCGGGCGGCGAAGGTTTCAACCACTGGTACCACTGCGTAGTGATGGAAGGTCGCAACCGCGAAGTTCGTCGCCTGTGGGAATCCCAGGGCCTGGTGGTCAGCCGTCTGAAGCGCGTGCGTTTCGGTCCGGTGTTCCTCAATTCGGACCTGCCGATGGGCCGCTGGCGTGAAATGAGCCAGTACGAAGTCGACATCCTGAGTGCCGAAGTTGGCTTGGCACCGGTGGCGATGCCGCAGATGAACGCCAAGAGCAAAGACAAGCTTGACCGGATGCAGCGTAAATCGTCGCGTCCAATGGCCAAGACCGAGCGCGTACGTACCCTGCGTCCAGCCACTGGTGCCGCCGCACCGGCCTCGCCGCGTGCCAACCGCGAACCGCAGATCGAAGGCGAGCGTCCAGCACGCAAGCCAGCCGCCCGTCAGGACGGCGAACGCGGTCCACGCACACCACGTCCGGCCAATGGCCGTACCGAGCGTGGCGAAGGTCGTGGTACGCCGGTAGCCGATCGTCCGGCCGACACCAAGCGCCCGGCCAAGCCGGCGCCGAAACGTCCTGGCATCAGCCTGGTCGACGGTGACAAGCCGTCGGGCAAGCGCCGCGGCGCGCCGGCCGGTTCCGGCCAGCGTCCGGGGTTTGGTCGTCGTAAGCCGGAGTAATCTGTACGCGCTTCATGAAAAACGCCAACCTTCGGGTTGGCGTTTTTTTGCGCCTGGCTTTAGCCCGGTGGTGTTTTTGAGGGCGCCTTCGCGAGCAGGCTCGCTCCCACAAGGGATCACATTTCCATGAAACAACGCAGTCTCCTGTGGGAGATTCTATGGT
>NZ_APIO01000002.1:0-16214 GCF_000408945.1 Pseudomonas sp. G5(2012) | reverse complement strand
GGCGTCCTGCCGGTTTACCCACTGCGCAATGCCTGCGTTCGGCCATCGTGGTTAACGGGGCGCCCACAATCAAAAACAAAAGCGAGGCGGCCTTAAAGCCGACCTGACTTCAAGCGAACACGTACCCCTGTAGGAGCGATGCTTGCTCGCGATGGACGTCAACGATAACGCGCCCTGTCTGGATGAGCGCGTTGTCTGGACGTTCATCGCGAGCAGGCTCGCTCCTACAATTGGATCGGGGGCAAATCTGCGATCAGGCCACAGCCCGCACACCTGCACCTTTCCCCTCCGCCTGCACATCATGCAGGGAGATCCGTGACGTCTCCGGCAACGCGAGCCCGCCTGCCAACGCCAGCAAGGCAATCGCGATCAGGTAAAACGCCGGCGACAGGTTGCTGCCGGTGGTGCTGATCAACCACGTCGCCACCAACGGGGCCGTCCCGCCGAAAATCGTATACGCCATGTTGTACGTGATGGCCGAGGCGGTGTAGCGAGTTCGGGTGGGGAAGGTTTCCGAGAGCAAGGCCGCCGTGACCACGCCACACAACACCGCGCCAACGGCGAGGAGCATGACGCCTGCGACCGACGCTGCGAACGAGCCGGAGCTGGCCATCAGGAACGATGGATACACGGCCACGATCAACAGGGCGCACGCCGTCATCACCGTCATCCGGCGCCCGACCCGGTCCGAATACAGTCCGGCCAACGGGCAGATTGCCGCTGCGAACAGCAAGGCAATCAACGACACCAGCAACGCCGTTGCGCGACTCAGGCCCCCCGCGACCTGCAGGTAGGTCGCAAAGTAGGTGGTGAACATATAGAACGACAGCGCCGTGAGCGACACGAAGGCGCCCAGGCAGCAGATGGCCGCGCCATGGTTGCGCAAGGTGTCCTTGAGTGGGGAATGGGCGACCGCATGTTCCTGGGTCACCGCCTGGAATGCCGGTGTCTCATCGAGCTTCCAGCGCAGGTAAAGACCCACCAGGCCCAGCGGTGCGGCAATCAGGAACGGCAGGCGCCAGCCCCAACTGCCCATCGCTTCAGCCGATAACGATGCCTCGAGCGCGTAAGCCACCACGGCGGCGGCGGCGAAGGCGGAAAATGTCGACACTGGAATGAAGCTGCCGTACCAGGCGCGTTTATCACTCGGCGCATGCTCCATCAGGTAAGCACAGGCACCTGCGTATTCCCCGCCGGCGGAGAAACCCTGGGCGCAACGGATCAGCGAAAGAAGGATCGGCGCCGTGACCCCGATGGCGGCATAAGTGGGCAATACACCGATCAAGGTCGTCGCACCGGCCATCAGCAGAATCGTCATCGCCAGGGTGCGCTTGCGCCCGATCCGGTCTCCCAGCATGCCGAAGAAAATCCCCCCAAGGGGCCGGAACGCAAACGCCACGGCGAATACCGCAAAGGTCTTGAGCAGCGCGGCACTGGCATCGCCGCTGGGGAAAAACTGCTGGGCGATGGTCGTGGCCAGGAAGCCGTAGACGGCGAAGTCGAACCATTCCACGAAATTGCCGATGCCGGCAGCCACGATCACTCTTCTCAGTGTTTTCGGGCTGACTTGTTCCGTTGTTGTGCTCGTCATGCTTGACCTCGACAGTTCGTCAGTAAGCTATCGATTATCGAGGCAGGCGCTAAAGCTGTTCACTTCAAAAGTGTCATCCACGTAGTCAGTACCGACTTCGCCCGCATCAAGTGTTCGAAAGGTTGGGCATCACTGCATGGCCTCAATGGATCCATTAATCTGCATTTATCTGTAAAAAGCTTGACTGTTGTCGGTTTTATTCGATTCAATGGATCCATAAAAACAAGCCTGTCCCGGAGAACCCTATGTATCCGAAAAACACCTGGTACGTCGCCTGCACCCCCGACGAGATTGCTTCCAAGCCCCTGGGGCGGCAAATATGCGGTGAGAAAATCGTCTTCTATCGCGGCCATGAAGGGCGCGTTGCTGCCGTCGAGGATTTTTGCCCCCATCGTGGTGCGCCTCTTTCGCTGGGTTATGTCGAAAATGGCAACCTGGTCTGTGGCTACCACGGACTGGTGATGGGCTGTGACGGCAAGACCGTCGAAATGCCAGGCCAGCGCGTACGCGGCTTTCCGTGCAACAAGACTTACGCGGTGCAAGAGCGTTACGGTTTCATCTGGGTCTGGCCCGGGGAGCAGGACAAGGCTGATCCTGCGTTGATCCATCATCTGGAGTGGGCGGTCAGCGATGAGTGGGCCTACGGCGGTGGGCTGTTCCACATCAATTGCGACTATCGCCTGATGATCGACAACCTGATGGACCTCACCCACGAAACCTACGTGCACGCCTCGAGCATCGGCCAGAAAGAGATTGATGAAGCGGCGCCGGTCACCACCGTCCAGGGTGACGAGGTGGTCACTGCGCGGCACATGGAAAACATCATGGCACCGCCGTTCTGGCGCATGGCCCTGCGTGGCAATAACCTGGCCGACGACGTGCCGGTAGACCGTTGGCAGATCTGCCGCTTCACACCACCCAGTCATGTCCTGATCGAGGTCGGCGTGGCCCACGCCGGCAAGGGCGGTTACGACGCCGAGCCGCAACACAAGGCCGCGAGCATCGTGGTCGACTTCATTACGCCGGAAACCGAGACGTCGATCTGGTACTTCTGGGGCATGGCGCGCAATTTCAATCCCCACGACGAAGCCCTCACCGCCACCATCCGCGAGGGCCAGGGGAAGATTTTCAGCGAAGACCTCGACATGCTCGAACAGCAGCAGAAAAACCTGCTGGCCAATCCCGAGCGCAACTTGCTCAAGCTCAATATCGATGCCGGTGGCGTGCAATCCCGGCGCGTGCTGGAACGCCTCATTGCCCGTGAGCGAGCGCCGGCTGCCGAGCTGATTGCCGCGGTCAAATAGCCAAGGGCAGCGCCCTTGGGCGCTACGCCAGTCCACCCCCATAGATCCTGTTCGCGGCCACTGCGGTGGCCGGCCTTGAAGGTGCGCCATGATTGAAGTCGTCGTGACATCCCGCAACAACGAAGCCCTGGATATCTGCAGCTACGAGTTGGCCTGCGCGCAAGGCGGGGCATTGCCCGGCTTCAGTGCCGGGGCCCATATCGACGTGCACCTGCCCGGCGGATTGATTCGCCAGTACTCACTGTGCAATCACCCGCAAGAGCGCCATCGCTACCTGATCGGCGTGCTCAAGGACGCCGGCTCGCGCGGTGGTTCCCAGAGCCTGCACGAGCAAATCAACAGTGGCGATCGGCTGCTCATCAGTGAACCGCGCAACCTGTTTCCGCTGGTCGTCGAGGGGCGGCGCAGCCTGTTGTTCGCAGGTGGCATCGGCATCACCCCGATTCTGTGCATGGCCGAGGAACTGGCCCACAGCGGCGCCGATTTCGAGTTGCATTACTGTGCGCGTTCCAGTGAGCGTGCGGCTTTTGTCGAGCGACTCAAAGGCGCTTCCTTTGCTGATCGCGTGCACCTGCATTTCGATGAACAGGCCGATTCGCGCCTGGACGCCGCCAGGGTGCTGGCCAATCCGGGGCCTGACGTGCACCTGTATGTGTGCGGCCCTTCAGGTTTCATGCAGCATGTGCTCGACAGCGCCAGGGGCCAGGGCTGGAGCGAGGGGCAATTGCACCGTGAATACTTCGCCGCAGCGCCGGTGGACACCGCTGCCGATGGGGCATTCCAGGTCAAGCTGGGCAGTAGCGGGCAGGTGTTTGACATTCCGGCGGACAAGACGGTGGTCCAGGTGCTGGAGAGTCACGGTGTCGAGATTGCGCTTTCCTGTGAGCAGGGTATCTGCGGAACCTGCCTGACCCGTGTGCTCGAAGGGGTGCCCGATCACCGCGACCTGTTCCTGACCGAGGAAGAGCAGGCGGCCAATGATCAGTTCACGCCCTGCTGTTCGAGGGCCCGCTCAGCACTGTTGGTGCTGGATCTCTAAGCGAGCCGATCATTCGCCGCGCGAGATCACCTTCACCCGCTCGCCATGGCTGATTGCGCCGAAGACCTCGGCGTAACGCAGCGTCGCATTGGCGTGTTCACGCATGATGGCTTCAGCGCGTGCGCCCTGGCGACTGACCAGCGCGTCGAACACCGAGTGGTGTTGCATGTGCGCAAAGTTGAAGCGCCGGTATTCGCGCGCCATGTCTTCACGATCGATCGCCAGCGCCGACACTGAAGCGAAGGGGCGATGGTCGTTGCGCGCCAGGGCTTCGGCAATGGCCGGGTTGGCGCTGCTTTCGACGATGACCTGGTGAAAACGCATGTTGAGGTCATGGAACGCCTCAAGGTCTTCTTCTGTCACGTAGCCTTTGTCGAACAGTGCATCGCCTTGCACCAGGCATTCACGCAGCGCCGCCTGCGCCTGTTCGCTCAAGCCGCGTTCGGCGCTCTGGCGCGCCGCCAGGCCCTCCAGCACCCCGCGCACCTCCACGGCACCGGCGATATCGTCGGCACTGACCGAGCGTACCTGATAGCCCCGACCGCCATGGCGCACCAGCAAGCCTTCCTGTTCAAGGGTCACGAAGGCCATGCGCACCGGCATCCGCGAGACGCCGAAACGTTCCGCCGTCGGAATCTCCATCAGCCGTTCGCCGGCTGCCAGTTCGCCCGAAGCGATCATTTTGCGCAGTGCGACCAGCACCATTTGACCCGGTTTGCTCATGCAGGCGACTTCCAGAGGTTGGTTCGCCATAGTAACGCAAGGAGGGGACGGATGCAGGGGCGACAAGCGCCCCTGGGGGGAGGGTCAGAGGGACAGTGGGTAGCTGACGATCACGCGGGTCTGATCGAAATCGCTGTTGAAACTGCGACGGTTGGTGGCGTTGTTGACCCGCACGCTGAGGTTTTTCAGTGGGCCACTTTGCAGGGTGTAGCTGACCTCGGTGTCACGTTCCCATTCCTTGCCGTTGCTGCCGGCCTTGGTGGTGGCGTTCTCGCCGTGGCCGTAGCGGGTCATGAGCAATAGGCCGGGGAGGCCGACGGCGGCGAAGTTGTAGTCATAGCGAGCCTGCCAGGAACGCTCATCGGCGTTACTGAAGTTGCCATTGAACATGTCATTGCCCAGGGTGCGGCCGCTACTGCCATACACGGACATCCAGGCGGTATCGCCGCTGACCTTTTGCAGCCCCAGGTACAGGGTATGGCCACCCAGGTTGGCCGAGAACAGCCCGTAGGCGGTATGGCTTTGCACGTTACCGATCAGGGCGCTGCCGTCATCCTTGTCGACGAAATAGCCCAGGTTCGCGCCGAGGGTCCAGTCGCCGAACTTCTGTTTATGCAGCAGGTTCAAATAGCTTTGCTGGTAGATGTCTTCGAGTTGCGAATGCCAGGCGCCGATCAGGGTCTGTTGTTCATTGAAGCGGTATTCGGCGCCGGCATAGTTAAAACCGTCCGACATGACGGTAGGCGCCGCCCAGGCCGAAAGGTCCTGCATGTTCGACGAATTGCGCAGGCTCACGGCGGTGTATCGACCTGCCTGCAGGTTCAGGCCAGGGAGCTCGCGGGACACCAGCATGCTGCCTTGGAAGGTCTGTGGCAGCAGGCGACCGTCATCGTAGCGCAGCAGCGGAACGTCGGGCATCAGTTCGCCCAGCATCAGCTCCGTCTCGGACAAACGCATCTTTGCCGCCACCCCGGCGCGCCCGTAGTTGTCGGCGGAGTGACCATCGTCGTGCACCGGCAGCAGCTCCGAACCGCTGCGCTGAGGGCCGCTGTCGAGCTTGACGCCAAGCATCGCGATACCGTCCAGGCCAAAGCCGATAACGCCAGGGGTGTAGCCGGAACTGAACTTGAGGATCGCGCCCTGGGCCCATTCTTCGATCTTGCTCTTGCTGGCGCCGGGATCGTTGAAGTCACGATTGAAGTAGTAGTTTCGCAGCGTCAGGCTGGTCTTGGAGTCTTTGAAAAAGCCGCCGCTCTCGGCTTGTGCCGGAGGTAAAAGGGCAAGCGCCATTGCACCGCCGAGCAGAGCCCGGGGAGGGAGAGAAAGGTAAGTCATTATTGTTGTTTTCCTGGAGGTGTAGTCGGCAGCGAGGGCAGGGCCTCGCTACCTCTTTTTTGTATCGGCTCAGGCCTGGCTGAGTGCGCTGCCCGGTTGTGCCTGGACCTTGGGCCGCAGTTGCAGCAACACGACGGCGGCCATCACGAACACCACGGCAAACACCCCATACAGGTGCAGTGGCTGCCAACCGCTGTCGAGCAACAGGCCGGCGACAGTAGGCGAAAGGATGGCGCCGATGCGGCCGATACCGATGCCCCAACCGACCCCTGTGGTTCGCACCGAAGCGTCGTAGACAATCGGTGACAGTGCGTACAAACCTGCCACGCAACCGTTGGAGAACAGCCCGATCAACAGGCCCAGGCCGAGTGCCATCGATACCGATGAAGCGGAGCCGACGAACAGCACCAACAGCCCTGCGGTGATCAGCATGAACAGCGACAGCACCCGGGTCAGCCGCCAGCGCGAGGCCAGGCCGCCAATCAGCGCGGCGCCGAAGATGCCGCCGACGCTCAACAGCACGCCGCCGCTGATGCCTTGTTGTGCCGATAGACCTGCCGAGACCAGCAGCTTCGGCGTCCAGCTCATCACGAAGTAGAAGCCGAACATCACCAGGAAGAACAGCAACCAGATCAGCAGGGTGGTGCGCCGTGAATCAGGCGAGAGCAACTGCGCAAGGCGCCCTCTGCCTGAAATCGGCGCAGAGAGGGCGACAGGTAGTTCGTTCAGTGCTGGCTGGCCGAGGCGAGCGGCCAGTCGGTTGATGCGCACCAACGCGTTTGCCGGGCGGCGGGCAATCAGGAAGTCCAGCGATTCTGGCAAGTACAGCAGCACCAGGGGAATCACCGCCAGGGTCACGGCGCCCCCGAACAGGAACACCGAACGCCAGCCAAAGTGCGTCAGCAACCACACCGACAACAGCCCGCCCAAGGTCGCACCCAAGGCATACCCGGTCGATTGCAGGCTCACCGCCAGCCCGCGCCAGCGCTTGTTGGCGTATTCACTGGCAATCACGTTGCTGCTGGCCAGGATCCCGCCGATACCCAGGCCGGTCAGCCCACGCAACAGCGCCAGTTGCAGCGGCGTCTGGCTCAGGGCCGACAGCAGCATGCCAGCCCCCGAGAGCAGCAGGCACAGCAGAATCAGTGGCCGGCGACCATAGCGATCAGCCCATGGCGCGATGAACAGAGAACCTGCTGCCATGCCAAACAGTCCGGCACTCAACAACAGCCCGATCTGCGCGCCGTTCAACGCCCATTCGGCGGACACGGAAGAGGCCGTGAAGGCCATCACCAGCACGTCGAACCCATCGATCATGTTCAGGACAATACAGATGCCCACGGCCAACCATTGGAAGTGAGCCATGGGACGTTCATCTACCACGCTCTTGAGATCGACACTCATGGCTGCCCCTCGAGAAGAGGCTGGGTAAAGGCAAAGCGAGAAAGGCACGCGTTGGTGGGTGCAAGCCGAAGCTTGAGCCCGATTGAGAAGTCATTCATCCCGACACCCTTGTTATTTTTATGAGCGGGCAGGCGCTGTACCTGACACCGTGCAGTGCCAGTCAATCAAGATATGGATCCATTGAAAAGTGGGTTTGACTGGATTTTTATCGAGATGTTTTTATTTTTTGAATAAATCACATAAAAATCAATGAGTTAATATGATTTATAAACTGTTCGATTATCGGTCATCTTCATTGGTTTTTATTAAGGGATCCATTGATGGCGGATGCGAAGCTGTCGGTTGCAGAGCATGTCCGGCCACAACAGCTATTTCTCCTGCGACTTCATTTCCGTTCTTATTTGCGTCTCAGGCCCGAAAAACTGATTGGGATCATCGGCCTTCTCCAGGTCAACCCAGGCTCGGCAAATGCAATGGGAGAATTGTTCCCGCACCTTTTCGGTGTCTTGCCAGTCCATGGGTGATGCCTGGGTTTTCTGTCCCTCGACTGTTTTATAGCAGACGCAATTGTCGAGTCGGGTGACGCCGTTATCGCTCTGGCAAGCAGTGGTAAGCAAAGAGATCGCGATGAGCATGACGATGCGTTTCATTGGCTCCTCTCCGAGGCTGTTGTGAAGGGCCGGACCTGAATGGACCGCCCCACAGTAGAAGAAGCTTAGCTGTCATTTTCCATCGCTCCATCCACTGCCAGCCTTTGGTAGCGGCCCCTTTAACTCACGGATTTCGAGGAAGCTCTGGCGAGGCTACGCTGGCTCTCAGCGCCTTGGCGACTTGGGTTTGAATCTCGTAGGCAGGTGCCTCGACGGCGTTGTAGTCACGGGTGTAGCGAGTGGCAAACTCGCTGACGCCCCATTGCTGGTACTGCTGCACGTGCTTCAACTCATGGGCCCATAACGCGACGTTGTTCAGTGCATCGTCCTGGCTGCGAAAGACGATGATGTCGACAAGGGTGACGGCATTGACATCGGGGTTCTGCAGCATGGTGTTCGCGGCGTTGAGCTCTTCGTCATCGCCGATCTTGTAGCGGGCCGAGTCGAGCACCTGTATGTCGTAGTAGGGTTCAAGCTGGGCGCGAATATTCAGCGGGATGGTTTGAACATTGCCGGTTGCCGCGGTGTTGCGCGATTGAACAATCCAGCTCTGTAATCCTGCGGCCGCTATCTGGTTCATGTTTTCGAAGAGCTCCCCGTTGTCCTCCCTGGAACCTGGAGCACAAAAACAGGCAACCACACACACCTGGTACTGACCTTGCGGGCAGGCGAGAGCCGTAGACGAAGTGCCAACGCACCAGAGTGGAATCGCCAGGCGCAAGGCTTGACGTAGAAAGACGGCTGACAATGGGGACTCCCGCAGGCAGTTATTTGGGCAGGAGCATGCTGTCCTGCCACGAATTCGACCGTTGTTACTGCGTTCGATTCCCTTGATCCACGGTTTTTTCGTACCATTGCCCGCAAAAATACGAATGAGAACGCCTATCAAAAGCTATTGATACGGTATACCATGCGCCGCGAAATTATTGGCATGTATGCCGTCCCATTTGGCTATTCTCTCAAGGCTTCCTAGATGCGTCGTACCCTGCTGTCTATCTGTGTGCTCCAGGCGTTTTCCACTTCCACCTGGGCTGAGCCAGCGACAACCGCTGCAACCGGCCTGGAGTTGCAAGCGACCGACATCGTTGGCACCGCGGACCTTGAAACCGCCACGGGGCCAGTGGATGGCTATCGCGCAACCCGCTCTGCCAGCGCAACCCGAACCGACACGGCGATCCACGAAACCCCTCAGTCCATCAGCGTAGTGACCAAGGATGTCGTCGAGGACATCAGTGCCACAAGGTTGCAGGATGCGCTCGATTACGCCGGCGGCGTGGGACGGGCCAACAATTTCGGTGGCCAGGGGCTGACCACCTTCACCGTGCGTGGCTTTACCACCGGTGAGTTCTATCGCAACGGCTTCCCGATCAACCGTGGTTACCCGAATATGCCGGATGCGAACACCATCGAGCGGCTTGAGGTATTGCGCGGCCCTGCGACTACGCTTTACGGCCGGGGCGATCCCGGCGGTACGTTCAACGTGGTCTCCAAGCAACCGCTGGCCGAACGCACCGTCACGCTGGGCAGCCAGCTCGATGATCAGGGAATGAAGCGTGGCACCCTGGACGCCTCGGGCCCGCTCGACGAAGAGGGTCGCCTGGCCTATCGCCTGAACGTGGTGGGCGAGGGCGGTGACACCTTCCGCGATCACGTGGAAACCGAACGCTATGGCGTGACGCCGGTTATTTCGTGGCAGGCCAACGATGACACCAAGGTGATCTTCGAAGGCGATTTCATGCGCAACAATCACCCGCTGGATCGCGGCCTGACGCGCTATCCGAATCAGATTGGCACCGCGTCGCGCGACACGTTTTTCGGTGAAAAAGACGTTGGCAAGTTGCACAACGACAACAACATGGCCCAGTTGCGTTTCGAGCACTTCCTGAATGACGACTGGACATTGGGCGGTGGCTTCCAGTGGCTCGATGGCACCTTGCAGGGCAATGCCGTTGAAGCCAATGGCGTGGCGGCCGATGGACGCACCCTGGGGCGCAACTTCAACTACCGCAAGCTTGAGTGGACAGACAAGGACACCCAACTCAATCTCACCGGGCATTTCACCGCGCTCGGTTTCGATCACACCTTGCTGACTGGCGTCGAATACGAGGATTACGACTACAAGTCGATCATCCAGCGCTCCAGCGGTGCAGTGAGTGCCTACCCGATCGATATCTTCGACCCGGTGTATGGCCAGCCTCGCCCGGCCCTGACCCGTACGCCGACCGACGACAAGGAAAACCTCAAGACCTACGCCGCCTTCGTCCAGGATCAGGTGGCGTTGACCGAGCGCTTGAAAGTTTTGGCGGGCGCCCGTTTCGAGCGCTTCGAGCATGACTACGAAACCTTCGTGCCGGGGGGCAGGAGCTGGGAAGCGAGCGATAACGCGGTGACGCCGCGTCTCGGCGTGCTGTATGACCTGACCGACACCGTGGCGGTGTATGCCAATACCGCGCGCTCATTCAAGCCCAATAGCGGGGCCAGCCGCGAGGGGGGTGGTTTTGACCCGGAGAAGGGCAAGTCCTATGAGATGGGCATCAAGTGGGAAGCGCTGGATCGCCAGCTGAGTGTGGACGCGGCGATCTACCAGATTGAAAAACGCAATGTCCTGACCACCGACCCCGTGGACTCGACCTTCAGCGTGGCGGCGGGTGAAGTGCGCAGCCGTGGCTTTGACCTGAACGTGGCTGGCAATGTCACCCCTGAATGGCGGGTGATTGGCGGCTATGCCTATGTCGACGCCGAGGTTACCCAGGACAACGTGATCGAGTCGGGCACCCGGTTGATGAACATTCCCAAGAACAGCTTCAGCCTGCTCAACGTCTACGAGTTCCAGGAGGGCGCGCTCGAGGGGTTGGGGCTGGGCACCGGGCTCAAGTACGTCGATGAGCGTGCGGGGCAAACGGCGAATACGGCGTTTTCGATGGGTAGCTACACCGTCGTCGACCTGCTGGGCTTCTACAAGGTCAACGACAAGGTCAGGCTCAATCTCGATGTGAAGAACCTGTTCGACCGGGATTATGAAGAAGGTGCCTTTGGTAACGTCTATGCCTACCCGGGTGCGCCGAGGACGGTTCAGGTCGGTATTTCCTACACCTTATAGCTTGATGTGATGTAGCTCGGTGGGATGTAGCACGTTCACTCGCCCGCCGCGTTGCAGGGCGGGTGAGTGAGCGGGGTCAAGGCTTCTTGCCTTGGGTCTTCTTCAGCCCTTTCAAACGGACATTCGCCCTTTGCACGGCGGCCATTTTTTCCGGCCGCTTCATGCGTTTCCACTTCCTGATGTCTTCCTTGCTACGCCCGCAGCTCACGCACAGGTCGCCGCTCAACTGGCACACGGAAATGCAGGGATTGTCGATATCCTTGGCCATCTTCAATGCCCCCTGGTCACGTCTGATCGTGCCAGGCGTTTCTGCCAATCGCCACCATGGCTGAGTTGGCACTCCTCCTCAGAGTCGAATCGGACAATGCGCGCTGAAGGCTCCAGATCGATATTGGCCTCGTGCAGTGCGATGGCCGTCAGCTCAAGAATCCGCGCTTTCGAGCTAACCTCTGCGAGTTTTTTGTCGGCCAGCGTTTCGAACACCCAGGTCACCCTCAGCGTTTGGGCAAGGGCGTTCAAGCCAGCCGTATGGGTGAGCCAGGTAAAGCCTTTGATCTCGGATTTTGCTGTTTCGCAGGCATCGGTCAGCGTTGTGATCAAACGGCGCTCGAGCCGTGCAAGTTCACGTTTGCCCATGGGCATGGGGGGCTCCTTTGGAGATAAAAAATGTGTTCTGTGGTGTCTGACAGAACGCCATCGCGAGCAGGCTCGCTCCCACAGTTTTTTGATCACCACCAATCCCCTGTGGGAGCGAGCCTGCTCGCGAAGAGGCCAACACTACCGATACAAAACTGTCAGGCAACAAAAAGCCCCACCAGGCTCAACACCTGATGGGGCTTAGATGAAGCTGAAGGCTACTAAGCCACATTCATCGTCTTGTGCGTATCAATCAAATGCTGCACCACCCCCGGATCGGCCAGGGTGGAGATATCGCCCAGGCCATCGTACTCAGCGGTAGCAATCTTGCGCAAAATCCGCCGCATGATCTTCCCCGAGCGGGTCTTCGGCAGCCCCGGTGCCCACTGGATGACATCCGGCGAGGCAATCGGGCCGATCTCCTTGCGCACCCAGTTCTTCAGTTCCAGGCGCAATTGCTCGCTGGTCTCCTCGCCCGCGTTCAGGGTGACGTAGACATAAATGCCCTGGCCCTTGATGTCGTGCGGCACACCGACCACCGCCGCTTCGGCGACTTTCGGGTGGGCGACCATCGCGCTTTCGATCTCGGCGGTGCCCATGCGGTGGCCGGACACGTTGAGCACGTCGTCGACGCGGCCGGTGATCCAGTAGTAACCATCGGCATCGCGACGGGCGCCGTCACCGGTGAAGTACATGCCACGGAAGGTCTTGAAGTAAGTGTCGACGAAACGGTCGTGATCGCCATACAGCGTACGCGCCTGGCCTGGCCACGAATCGAGAATCACCAGGTTGCCTTCGGCCTCGCCCTCGATGATGTTGCCCAGGTTGTCCACCAGGGCCGGCACCACGCCGAAGAACGGCCGCGCCGCGGAACCCGGCTTCAAGGCATGGGCGCCGGGCAGCGGGCTCATCAGGGTGGCGCCGGTCTCGGTCTGCCACCAGGTGTCGACGATCGGGCAACGGGATTGGCCGACGTTCTTGTAGTACCAGTCCCAGGCTTCCGGGTTGATCGGCTCACCCACAGAACCCAACAGGCGCAGGCTGCTGCCATCGGCGCCTTCGACGGCGGCCGTGCCCGCCGCCATCATTGCGCGAATCGCGGTCGGCGCGGTGTAGAGGATGTTGACCTTATGCTTGTCGACGATCTTCGCCACCCGGGTGATGTCCGGGTAGTTCGGCACGCCTTCGAACAACAAGGTGGTCGCGCCGTTGGCCAGCGGGCCGTAGACAATGTAGGTGTGGCCGGTGACCCAGCCGACGTCGGCGGTGCACCAGTAGATTTCACCCGGGCGGTAGTCGAACACGCGCTCGTGGGTCATGGCCGCGTACAACAGGTAGCCGCCGGTGGTGTGCTGCACGCCCTTGGGCTTGCCGGTGGAGCCGGAGGTGTAGAGGATGAACAGCGCTTCCTCGGCGCCCATCTCTTTCGGCGCGCACACGGTGCCCGCCACTTTCATCAGGTCTTCGTACCAGATGTCGCGGTGCTGGTTCCACTTGATGTCGCCACCGGTGCGCTGGCACACGATGACTTTCTGGATGCTGCTGGTTTCCGGGTTGGTCAGGGCGTCGTCGACGTTGGCCTTGAGCGGGATCTTCTTGCCGGCACGGATGCCTTCGTCGGCGGTGATCACCACCTTGGATTTGCAGTCGATGATGCGACCGGCCAGGGCCTCCGGCGAGAAACCGCCGAACACCACCGAGTGAATCGCGCCGATGCGGGTGCAGGCCAGCATGGCGACCACGGCTTCGGGGATCATCGGCATGTAGATGGTCACCACGTCGCCGCGGTGCACGTCCTGGCCACGCAGGGCGTTGGCGAACTTGCAGACTTGTTCGTGCAGTTCGCGGTAGGTGATTTTCCGGCTTTCGGAAGGGTCATCGCCTTCCCAGATGATCGCGACCTGGTCACCGCGTTCGGCCAGGTGACGATCGAGGCAGTTGTAGGAAACGTTGAGGGTGCCGTCGGCGAACCACTTGATGTCGACATGGTGATCGTCGAAGGACGTCTGCTTCACCGTGGTGAAAGGCTTGATCCAGTCGAGGCGCTTGGCTTGCTCGCGCCAGAAGCCGTCCGGGTTGACGACTGACTGCTGGTACATGGCCTTGTAGGTCGCCTCGTCGGTCAGGGTGTTGGCCAGAACCTCGGGACGAACGGGATACAGGGAAGCCGCACTCATCTTTCTTACCTCGGTGGAATAGTTGTTTTTGTGATCTGAAATTGTGTTGCTGTGCACTTCAAATCCTGAAGCGGCTGAGCAGTCTGTGCTGCTCGCCTACCTGTTCCCCCATCACGGAACATTGGCGGACCTGCTTGGCGGCACTGCCGGTGACTTCGAGGCTGATGTCGCGGATGTTGGACGTATTGCGATTGATTTCCTCGGTCGTGGCGCTCTGTTCTTCAGCCGCCGCGGCGATTTGCAGGTTCATGTCATTGATGCGGTAAATGGCTTCACGGATGCGCTCAAGGGTTTCATTCGCCGCGTTGGCATCCAGGGCGGTCTTGCTGGCGGTGTCGCGGCTTTGCTGCATGCGCACCTGGGCGTGTTTCACCCCCGATTGCAGCTGGTCGATCATCTGGCGTATTTCCTGGGTGGATTGCTGGGTGCGCGAGGCCAGGGAGCGCACCTCATCGGCAACCACGGCGAACCCGCGTCCCGATTCGCCAGCACGTGCCGCCTCGATGGCCGCATTGAGCGCGAGAAGGTTGGTTTGATCGGCGATGCTGGTGATGACCGCGACAATCGACTCGATGCCTTGACTGAGCGTGGACAATTCATTGATGGCCTGGCCGGTGTCGTCCATCTCCTCGGCCAAACGCTTGATAGCCCCTGTTGACCTGGACACCAGGGCGACACCGTCTGCGGTTTGCCCGGTGGCAACGATGGCCGCCTCGGCAGCCGCTTGGGCATTGCGCGCCACGTCCTCGGCGGTCGAGGCCATCTCGGTCATGGCGGTGGCGAGTTGATCCAGTTCCTGCAGCTGAATTTGCACGCGACTGGCGGCCTGGTCCGCTTCAGACGACGTTGTGGTGGTGCTCTCGCGGACATGTCGAGCGCTGTTTTTCACATCGCCAATCAGCGATTTGAGGTTTTGCAGGAACTGGTTGAACTCCCTGGAGACCTGCGCAATTTCATCATTGCCAGACACGGGTAGTTGGTGGGTGAGGTCACCGTCTCCGCGGTTGATGTCTGCCAGTGACGCCTTGAGCCGATCCAGCGGCCAGAGTAGTCGCCGGACCAGCAAGCCCAGGACCAACAGGCTGAGCAGCACACCCAGGCCAGTACCGATCACGGCTCGCCAGCTGAGGATGCGGGCTGCGGCCATGACGATGTCCAGGTCCAGCACCACACCGATGTACCAATCCATGCCCTTGAGATCGGTGAGCGGAATGAAGGACACCAGGAGCGACTTTCCACTGCCGCTGGTTTCTTGAAGTTGACTGGTCAGCGGCAGGGCGCTACCGGCGAAAAGCTGGCTGTAGGGTTGACCATTCAGCCCGGCGTCCGGGTGAGAAATGATGTTGCCACTTTTACTCAGCAGGAACGCGTAACCGGCGCCGCCGAAATCCAGGGTGTTGATGGCATCGGCCACGGTGGTCAGGCGGATGTCACCACCGAATACCCCGAGCGGTTGACCCGCGTCGCTGATCCGGGCCACCGCCGAGATCAGGATTTCGCCGGTGGTGGAGTCCTTGTAGGGTTCGGTCAAGACCGCTTGGCTGCCTGCTTTACCCGTCGCGTACCAAGGGCGGGTGCGACCGTCATAGTCGGGTTTTGGATTCCAGGGTGAAGCGTTCTTGATGGGTTTGCCGTCGGACTCGAGGGCGCCGAATACCAGCTTGAATTCGTCTTTCAAAATGGCTGAGTCGATGATCCTCTGGGTCGCTTGCGCGCTGTACTGACTGTCGATCGCCTGGGCGGCCAGGTCCATCAGATGAAGTTTGCCGTTCAGCCAGTTTTCGATCTGGCGTGCCACGGCGTTGCTCGATTCGCCAATGCTGGCCTCGACCTGGTTACGCAGAATCGTTCGTATCTGCCCTACCTGAACCAGCGACAGGAGGCTGGTCGTCACCAACAGCACAGCAGCAGCCACAAGGCTCACCTTGTAACGGATTTTCATCGAGGATTCACCTGCAGATACGGCGTGATCCTTGTAGGAGCGAGCATGCTCCGGGCGGCGTTCCGACGATGGTCGTCAACGATGACGCGATTAGTCTGGCACCCCGTGGCGTGCTCAGGTTTTTCGCGAGCATGCTCGCTCCTACAAGGGGGTGGTTGTTAGTGCGAAATCAGAAGAAGCCCAGCGGATTGATGTCGTAGCTCACCAGCAGGTTCTTGGTCTGCTGATAGTGGTCGAGCATCATCTTGTGGGTTTCACGGCCGACGCCGGACTTCTTGTAGCCACCGAACGCGGCATGCGCCGGGTACAGGTG